>JAFVDR010000142.1 GCA_017476165.1 Treponema sp.
AAGCGTGTCAAAGCTTGTCCGTTCGCAGTCGTTTTCCCTAAGAGCTTTTTCTGCATACAGGGCAACATCGCTTTCCGTTTTGAGCGTACCGTCCATCAGGTGCTTGATGATGAATTCCGTCATGGTGTCCGTAATTGAGCATGCCTTTCTTGTGCAGTTGATTTCATACTCATCCTTTATGGCTCTTAATGATTCCAGTTTCTGATGTACGGAATGTTCTTTGCATTCCACTGTCCATGACGGTAGTGCTGATGCGTATTTTTCATACTGTACATGGGGCGTTAATGGAGAAATGGCAACCGTAGGATGAGAATCTCCTGCAAATGATTCCAGTGTTTTTGAAACTGCCGTAACGTTTGAGCGTTCATATTCCGTGTAGGGAACGATTTTGTCTGCATGAGCTTTAAGGGCTGCAAGATTTTCATCCCATGGAATCAAAATGCTCCGTCTGTCTGCCAGCAGCACGAGAACTGCATCGCTTGGGTGTCCTGTAAGATATCTTACCGAAACATCGCGCCGTTCTTCGCTGTCTTCAAAAACGGCAGCTGACAGGTTGTTTTCCGTAAGGTAATCGTAGATGCGTTCTCTTCGTGTTTTGTAGATTAAATCTAAATCAGTCATGTCTGAGTTTCTCCTTTATGGCTTTTATGAGTGGGTCTTTTGTAACAATCAAGAGTATGATTCCTGCAATGCCGAATGTGCATGCTGTTATGCAGAGGGGTACGCCTTGCGAAATCAACCTGTTTCTGCCGCTGAAAGCTGCAATGACAGGTTTTTTCATGAAATACACAGGTACAGATGCAATTGCTGAAAACAGCACGATGCGCGTCATGTACAGCATGGCTGGTTTTAGAACTTCAGAAACGTGTATGGCAGGATTTCGCTTTAAAAATGCAAACAGCAGAATCATGTTTGCAATGCTTGCAATGGTGAGTGCCAGTGCGATGCCTTTGCCGCCCATGGATTTTGAAAGCAGGTATGCCAGCACAATATTTACCGAAAAGTTTGTGAGTCCTGCAACCGTCGGGCTTTTTGTGTCCTGTTGTGCATAAAAGGCTGGAGCTGTAATTCTGTTTACGGCAATAAAGAACAGACCTACGATGTGGCAGCTGAACACCTGTTGCGTCATATTGATTGATTGTGCATTAAATTTTCCACTTGCAAAAATGAGCGTAATTATGTTTTCTTTCATCAAAAGCGAATAAAAGGTAATTGGAATTGCAATGACTGCCATGATATTGATTGAAAGCGCAAGCATTTTGCAAAAGTCGTTCCACTGCTGCTTTTGAACGAATCCTGTCAAATCGGGCAGGATGACAGTGCCTATGGTTAATGCACAAATGCCCAAAATCAATTCCTGGAGCCTGAGTGAATACTGGATGCTCGAATAAACTCCTTCACCAGCCCGTGTTGCCAGAGCAGAAGACACAATGTCGTTCAGCTGGTATGCTGCCATTCCGATGATGGTAGGCCCAATGAGTCGGAGTACCGTTCTTGTATGCTCATTTGTAAAGGCCTTTTTCAGTGTGGTAAAGGTGCATTTCCAGTTGTTTTTCAAGATGAAGGGAATCTGAAACAGAGCTTGTACACATCCTCCTGTTATGACTCCAACTGCCATTGCCCGTGCAGGATTTTTCATGTGGGGTGCAAGCAAGTATGTAAACAGAATGACGATGGAATTGAACAGAATGGGGGTAAAACCCGAAGGAGAAAATATTTTGAGTCCGTTTAGTATGCCCTGAAACAGTGCTGCAATTGAAATGACAACCAAATAGGGAAACATGATTCTTGTCAAAACAATGGATTCTTCCATTGCCATGGAATACTGTTTGCTGAAGAATATTTTTAATATCAACGGCGTAAATATCATTCCGATTGTAACAAACAGGATGGTAAGAAAAGTGACAAGCGTAAACGTTGCATTTATGAAGTCCTGCGTTGTTTTTTTCTGAGCGTTGTCATCATAATCGTTGTCAGTGTTTGTTTCCAATAGCTTTTTGAACGTTGGAATGAATGCCACTGAAACGGAGTTTTCTGCAAAAAGTCGCCTGAAAAAGTTTGGCACTTGAAATGCAATCCCAAATGCATCGCTTAATGCAGATGTTCCCAAAAAACGGGCTTTCGTCATTTCGCGTATGAGTCCTAAAATTCTGGAACAAAGTGTTAAAAACGACAGTGATAGACCTTTTGCAAGCAAAGATTGAGATTTTTTCATAATCTCTAGAATAGTGCTTTCCTTGCTAAAAATCTACAGGCAATCACGAAAAACTCGCCTTAAAAGAGCACCCTCATGCTGAATGCTGCCGAAGGAATATTGTATACAAAGTCGTAACATCCACTCAGAGTGAGCGAAATGACGGCAACGTCCAACCCAATGCCTCCGTAAATTTGAGGGCGGATGTTTTTTGAAAATGGAGACTTCAAGTCTCCGCTGAACCGTTTTGGCAGGATGTTCCAATTGATTGCATTCATGATGTTTGCGTCTTCACTCTTGTCAAGAATTTTGTTCCAGTTTGCGTCAACTCGCCATGATATGTTTGAACGCCCAAGGAGTATTCTTGCTCCCATGAAGGGAACAAAGACGAGCATTTTTGCAGAAGCCTGAGCTCCCACATAGAACGTTGCTGTGTTGAAATCGAGTTTTGCTTTTGCAGCGTCGTCTGATATTGCGACTCCGCCTTTCGTGTATGCTCCGCCTGCGAGTGCACTGACTGTAAGGTGGTAGTCGGTCTTGTTTGCGATGAATGCATACCGAACATCTCCTCCTATGCTCAAAAAGTTAAAGGAAGAGCCGTTCAGTGCATTGTCCACGGCATTAATCTTTGTGGTGTCGATTGTGCTGAAATTGAAGCCTACGTCAAGCGGAATGGGGAATACTCCGACTCGTAAATCTCCGGCAACTGTAGGCATGACCAGCGTCCGTGGAAAATCCGCTGTGTCCATTCCCAGTGCCTTTGCCGTGTCCAAAAGGCAGCCAACGTTTAGCCTTGTTACGCCTGCATTGATTCCTCCGCCTATTTTCTTGTATTTTACGCCTTTTCCCTTGTTTTCGCCGAATCTGTTGTAGGAAATGAGAGATTCCGCCCATACGTTTTGCTGAACCTGCGTATTCGGAAAAACGTCCTTTAAAACTGTCATGAAGTCGTCAATGCCGTTTGTAGAAGTTGTATAAGGATTTGCTACGTCAAGCTTGGAATATGCGTCAAGAATTGCTGTTTGTACTGAATTTATCTGTGCCTGAGTGACACCATTGGCTTGTAGGGCATTTTCTATCTGAGTGCGGTTTTGTTCTATTATGCTGACCAAATCCACGGGAACGACTAGGGACAGCCCGTTCAGTGTCATTGTCGTTGTGGGCACTGCAAAAAGTAGTGCAGCGTGTGAAAATATAAAAAGGGTGCAGCAAAGTACCAGTGTGCGTAGTCGTATGGGCATTTTCCCTCCAATTTGGTATGGTAAAAATGATTATCGTTTAAGCAAGGTGCAAAGGCTCATTCTTATATTCTAAAATGCAACTGGTGATAAGTCAAATAAATTTTGCAGGGTACCACGGGAATCAATTTTGTCCATTTGTCCATATCAAGGGC
>JAFVDR010000143.1 GCA_017476165.1 Treponema sp.
TGAGCTGTTGCTGTTAAATATCGATGTCAGTATGTCCTGAAAAATATTACCTTTTCCCATAACAAGTTATAATATGAGATATATGTAAAATAGTCAATTGACGGCACGGCATGTAACGGCACAAACGCATGGTAGGCAACTCCGAAACGCTTTGGTTTTCGGCTTTTCTTTCATTCCAATACAATGAGGAGGATTTGCGTCGTAAAACCCTAAGGATTTGCATCGTAAAACCTTAAGGATTTGCATCGTAAAACCCTAAGGATTTGCGTCGTAAAACCCTAAGGATTTGCGTCGTAAAACCCTAAGGATTTGTGTCGTAAAACCTGGGGAATGAAGAAATGTCGGTGGAAAACCTTAAAAAGTTCTGAGGCAGTTTTTTCAAAATGCCATCGTAACTTGCCGTATGAACTTTGTTTTATTATATTAAAATTCAAAATGGGGTTAGACAATGATAGAAGTTGAACACGTTTCCCGAAGATTCGGGACGTTTCGCGCTGTAGACGACATCAGTTTTTCCATTCAGACAGGGGAAATTGTTGGACTTCTTGGACCGAATGGTGCAGGAAAAACGACTACGATGCGCATGATCACGGGATACCTTGAACCCTCCGAGGGTGTGGTAAAGATTGACGGCATGAACGTTTTTACTCATGAAGTTGAAACGAAACGGAAAATAGGCTACATGCCGGAATCAGCTCCGCTGTACAGCGACATGATTGTTGCAGATTACCTGAAGTACGTTGCGAATGTTGAAGGTGTCGATGCCGGCAAAAAAATTCCTGAGCTGGCAGACGTATGCGGCTTAAAAGAGGTGATGCATAAAAACATAGGGGATTTGTCGAGGGGAAACCGACAGCGAGTTGGACTTGCCCATGCTTTGATGGGAGATCCTGAAATCCTTGTTCTTGACGAACCTACGAGCGGACTTGACCCTAATCAAGTGTCCGAAGTTCGCTCTCTTATCAAAAAAATCGGTGAAACGCGCACGGTTATTATTTCAACGCACATATTGAGCGAGGTTGAAATGCTGTGCAACCGTGTCATTATCATATCGAATGGAAAGAAGGTTGCAGACAGTCCTACCGAGGAACTCCGTTCCCAGTACAATTCATCTGATGAAGTCCAGCTTGTCATTGGCAATGCAGACGCACAGGCTGTGCAATCAGCTTTTTCTGCAGAATCTCACGTGCTGTCCTGCACTGTCAGCCAGGAAGAGGAAAAAATTCGTGCCTGTGTGCACACTGACCATGATGTGTCCGTGCGGCCTGCCCTTGCTCGTCTTGTTGCCTTACATGACTGGGATTTGTATGAAATGAATGTTCATAGAAATAGTCTTGAAGATGTGTTCAGGACATTGACGACAGGAGGTTCTGAAAATGAAAACTAAAAAGGCATGGGCTGTTATTTTGGAGCGGGAACTATATGCCTACTTTGTCAGTCCCATTGCATACATTGTGATGTGCCTGTTCCTTCTTGCTTCGGGAATGCTCGTGTTTTCTGCATTCTTCATTTCGGGCAGGGCGGAACTCAGAAACTTTTTCGTGCTGCTGCCAATCGTTTTCAGTTTTTTTATTCCTGCCCTGACCATGAGAGTGTTCAGTGAGGAAAAAAGAAGCGGTTCTTACGAGACGCTTTTGACGCTGCCTGTGTCGATACGTGACATTGTGGTTGGAAAGTATCTGGCAGTACTGGTTTCAAGCATTGCCATGCTTGTTCCTACTATATTATATGTTGTAACGTGCTGCATTTTTGGAAGTCCCGATGCAGGTCCTATTGTGGGAGGCTATCTGGGAGCCATACTGCTTGCGGCTGCGTTCTGTGCAATCGGAATCTTTGCGTCTGCCATGACTAAAAACCAGATTGTTGCTTTTTTTGTGGCATTTTCAATGTGCATAGTTCTTGGGTTCTTGCTGAATGCGTTTGCGATTCTGTTGCCGGCTCCGCTTGTGCCGTTCCTGAATTTTATTTCTGCTGCAAGTCATTTTGAATCCATTGCACGAGGTGTCATTGATACGCGCGATGTCATTTATTTTGTTTCTGTGGCATTGGGCTTTGGGGTAATGACTGTGTATGTGCTTGATACTGCTAAGAAGGGTTGATGTATGAAAATCCAGAGTGAACATGAATTGATTCGATGGATAAAAAATCCTATGAGTGACGTGTGGATTTTTATCCTTATTTTGATATTTGCAAATCTTGTTGCGTCGCGTAGTTTTTTGCGTTTTGACTTGACTGCTCCGAAATCCTATTCGATTTCTGCTGCCAGTAAAAATGCCGTAAGGACAATTGAAGAACCTTTGAGCATAAAGGTTTTCTTTTCGGACAATCTACCTTCTCCGTATTCCGAGGTTTATCAGTATGTAAAGGACTTGCTTTCTGAATACGGTAGGGTGGCAAACCGCAATTTTAATTACGAACTGTTTGACATGTCAAAGCCCGAAAATGAATCTCTTGCCCGCAGTTACGGACTGAACCAAGTGCAAATCCGAGAGATAAAGGATCACGAAGTCGGCTATAAAAATGTGTTCATGGGGCTTGTGCTGACTTATGCGGATCAGATTGAGACAGTGGACGGACTGTCTTCATCTGATGGGGTGGAATATAAGATTACGACGACCATCAACAAAGTCATTTCGAGCACGAATGCCCTTGCAGGTCTTTCGGATCCTGTGCGGGTGACCTTGTACCGCTCTCGCCGTCTTGAAGATTTCGGAATCAATGGATTTGACGAGATTGACGGTCGTGTTCAGTCTGCGGTCAATGCTGCAAACAAGCGCTTTCACAATGCACTGACCTATAATGTTGTTGACCCTGCATCTTCGGAAGTTTCCGACATTGCTTCTCATTACGGCATTCAAAAAGTGAGCTGGAATGAAAAGAACGGCAGCGTGTCGTGTGGAGCTTTGGGACTTGTTGTCGAATGCGGTGAGAAATTTCGCATTGTGCCTCTTGAAATGGTGAATGTTATATTTGGCTATGCAATCAGCGGTTTGGATGAGCTTGATGATACGCTTGTAAAGTCTGTTCAGGCTCTTGCTGCAAAGACGAGTACGGTTGCCTATCTTACCAATCATGGGGAGCTGGCTTTGAATGACAGTCAAAACGGAGCCGGAAGCTTTGCATCGCTTATGGCTGATCGATATTCTTTTGAAGAACTTGACTTGTCTCAAAAAGACATTCCTGCTGGTGTCCAAAGTCTTGTCATTAATGGTCCAAAGACTGCACTTTCGGATAGCGAGCTGTACAAGATAGACCAGTTCCTTATGCGCGGTGGAAACGTCATGCTGTTTCTGGATCCGTTCAATGAGGTCATGCCAGAGGGTGAAATGGCTTATTATGCCCAGCCTCAGTATGTGCCAAACAAGACTGGAATGGAAAAGCTGCTTTCCGCCTATGGCGTTTCGATGGACGAAGCGTATGTCTTTGACGGCCAGTGCTACCATCAGAATACACCTCAGTATGGGCGTGTCAATTTTTATTATGCACCATTGCTTCAGAAAAAGCAGTTGGATAAAAACAGTGACATTTCAAAGAATCTTGGCTATGTCATATTCCTTCAGTCCGGTGCGGTTGATGTGTCCCAGATACCGTCTGGTGAATCGGTAACGGTGCTTGCAAAGTCTTCGGCTGATTCTTGGCTGGTAAAAGACAATATCATGATGAATCCGTTGTCGATTTCAAAGCCCGAAGATTCGTCGCAGAATCAGTCCTATAATCTTTCTGTTCTGGTGGAAGGAAATTTTACCAGTGCATTTGAAAATCCTCCTGACGGGGTTTCCGGAGATGCATCATCGTCTATGACGACAGTTTCGCATCTTTCAAAAAGCGTACAAAAAGGAAAGTTGTTTGTGGCAGCCACTTCGTACATTACGGGGCCTCAGATGCTGCAGGAAAACAGTACGGTACCAATTGCTTTGTTCCTTCAGAATGCGGTGGATTACATGAATGGAAATGGCGAGCTGTGCGAAATGCGTACAAAGGGATTGAGCCTGAACGCCTTGAAGGAGACTCGGGGGGCAATGGTTACTTTTGCAAAATACATGAACTCTGTAGGTCTTGCTGTTATTGTGGCATTGATCGGCTTGTTTGTTGCCGTGTCTCGAAGCAAGCACCGCATGAGAATTCGCTTGTGCTATGATGCTGATGATGCAAGAGAGGCGAAAGATGAAGACTAACGGAA
>JAFVDR010000144.1 GCA_017476165.1 Treponema sp.
CCAGGTTCACCAATAGCCTGTGCGGCAATGACGCCAACGGCCTCACCAAGTTGTACCATTCGTGCCGTAGCAAGGTTGCGCCCGTAGCATTTCATGCAGACACCGTGCTTGCTTTCGCAAGTAAGTACGGAACGAATTTCAACACTGATTTGGGTTGTATCAACCATCACCTCTTTATATCCATATCCAGTCATGCTGTTCATGATGCACTGCCCCTCATCTTTTCCAAAATATGCTTACCTACTTTCCAGTTGTCACCGGCACCCATGGTAACAAACAGGAACCCATCAGG
Organism: Treponema sp.; assembly: GCA_017476165.1. GTDB lineage: Bacteria > Spirochaetota > Spirochaetia > Treponematales > Treponemataceae > Treponema_D. The sequence goes on from JAFVDR010000144.1 coordinate 293, forward strand.
AAAGTCTTTTCCGCTATCTCCAGCAAGAAGTTTCATGCCCTCCTCTGCAGCCTGTCCAAATTCTGCACAGTAATGAACCGAACGGTGATATTTTCTTGCATGTTCTGCAAGCGTTTCTCCTGTTACCGTTGCACAGGAAGCATCTTCACGTGCAGAACCGTAAATTTTATTTAAAATGACATCATCGGCATCAGCAAAACTGGATGCAAATTCTTCCAGCAACGCTGCCGTGCGGGTATAGGTATGACTCATGAAATCCACGATAATTCTATGCTTTTTATAGAAATCACGATACCCTGCAAGTGTTGTCTTTATTGCTGTAGGATGATGACCATAATCGTCTATGAATATAATGTCCTTGCCCACTGCATTCTTAGCCTTTCCGACTATTTCTGATCGACGCTTTCCGCCTGCAAATGCAGCAAGTCCGTCCTTCAGTTTTTTTGCATAGTCAGCAGGATTCTTTCCGTCTGTTTTTAAAAGCTCTGCTGCAAGGGCAAGAGCAGCCACTGCATTACGTACATTATGATTGCCAGGAACAGAAATTGCACACTGTCCGAAAGCCTGTACCGTAAAGAAATGCTTGCCGCATTCAACTATGCCAAACTGAAGCCTGTAGTCTCCTTCGGCATTTTCACCGTATGGAATGCACTGAATGTCAGGACGCTTTTCCCTTGCAATGCGTGCTGCTTCCACGGCTCCCTGATCATCGGCACAATATATCAGCTGGCCTCCAACGGGAAGCTTGCAGATATAGTCAACAAAAGCATTCCGTATGTCCTCATACGTTGGATAATAATCCTGATGGTCACTTTCTACAGAAGTAAGGATTATCTTTTGCGGACAGAAAGACATGAAATGCCTTTGATATTCGCAGGTTTCAGCTACAAAATAGTTTTTTGCCCCAGGTACGCAATTCTTTGTCATGGTGCAGCTGTTGCCAAAAGATGCAATGACAGAACCCGCCAGAACCTGAGACGGCAAGTCAAGGTTCTTTAGCAGAGTTCCTACAAGACCTGTCGTCGTGGTTTTGCCGTGAACACCACACACGCCACAGCTGTAGGCAGTACCTGACAATGCTCCCAAGGCTTCAGTGTACAGCATTATCGGAATGCCCTTTTGCACTGCCTGCACAAGGTCTGGATTTTTTTCTGGTGAATACGCACTTGAATAAATTACGTACTGGACGGAAGGAGTAATGTTATCTTTAGAGAACGGAAGTGCCTTTATGCCGAGCTTTTCAAGGATTTCATCCGTGTAAAAACGCTCAGAGACATCGCTCCCGGTAATGACCGCACCGCGGACATGAAATATTTCCACAAGAGCAGCCATGCCGGTGCCCTTTATGCCTACAAAATGTATATGAACTCCCTTTACGTCGGCAGGAAGCGTTACGTTTTTCAAACTCATTCCATAACTATATCACGCTATTAGAGATTGTGCAACGAAATGGCACCGACACCGTCTGAGTATACAATATCATTTTTTCAAAACAATCACGAAAAATCGGTCTCGAAAAAGCCGGTTCCGAGGTTTGCCATTGAGTTTCGTCCACAGGGCAACACCGTTTGACGAGAGATTGCCCTCTACTTTTTGCCATAAAACAATCCTCAGCATTTTGTAAGAATGTTTTTTTACCGCAGAACTTTCCATTCCGTGATGTTGCTTTTAGCGCTGTCAAAGTTTACACCAATTTTAATGAGTTCTCGTTCATCTGCTTTGTAAGGATCTTCATAATCGGACGATTCAATTTGCGATAGGGCTTCATCAGCATTTGAATCTCTCTTAAACCCAAAGATGTATACAAAAAAACAGCCCTAAGTTGTATTTTTTTTAGAATTAGTATTGACAACTTGGGGCCTTATATGTGTTAGGTTTATTTACCCCTTGGTCCAATCTTCAACTTTTATCCAAGGAACTCTCTCAAATTCTCCAACATTGTTTGTAACTAAAGTCAAATTGTTTGTCATTGCCTGCGCCGCAATTTCCATATCATATGGTCCAATAGGAGTTCCTTTCTTTTCAAGATATGCTCTAATCAATCCAAAATTTTCCGCATCATTTGGATTGAAATTTACAATCTTGAATGGGGAAACAAAATCCAATACTGCCTGATGTTCTTTTACTGGATTTTGACTTTTTGCAGCTCCATACTCCAATTCTGCAACCGTAATCACTGATAAATGCAATAATGATGGAGAATACATTTTTATTCTTTCTCGCAGAAGAGGAGTCTTATTTCTAATTAGGAAAATGCAAATATTAGAATCCAGCAAATACATTAAAGACATTCCCGAACTTGCATTTCAGGTTGATTCCTTCCGTCTGCCATAAAGTCATCCGAAAATTCAGAAAAGCTTCTGTCAAATGCCTCCCAAGGTTTTTCCTTTGGAAACAGTATAATTGTACTTCCAACTCTTTGGATGCACATTTCCCCTTCTGTCAAAGAGAATTCTTTTGGAATACGGACAGCCTGGCTATTGCCACTAGTAAAGACCTTAGTATACATCATTTTGGATTCCTCCTAAAACAAGTATATACCAAGGTGATTACTTCTGTCAATAAAGCTCCAGACAAGCTCTTTGTTGGTGTTTTTTTCATCGTATTACAGCATATTCAAATATTAGACCTGTTCGGAAACTGAAGTTTTAAGACTACAGTCTTAAGGCTGCACATAGACTCTTACTATGCAGCTGCATACCAAGTGGAACAATGCATGACAGATTTATAAAAACATAGTCATATAGACAGGCAGATACAAAATGCCGTCTTTTTCCATAATGTCTTTTGTGTATAGGATATATGCCTGCCCAAGAGTATCAGAATATTTCCTGTAAAACTTATTAATCGAAGTGTGACGCTGATATGAAGAGGATTTAACTTCTATGGGACAAATCTTTCTTTTTTTGCGAATTAAAAA
>JAFVDR010000145.1 GCA_017476165.1 Treponema sp.
CACAATATTCCAGAAGGAATGGCCGTCGGTGTAGTCCTTGCTGGCATGATGAGCCAAAACGCAGTGGTAACAGCAGGTGCTGCATTTGCACTGTCCGTAGGAATTGCCATTCAGAATTTTCCAGAAGGAGCAATCATCTCCATGCCTTTGCGTTCAGAAGGTAATTCCAAGTCAAAATCATTTCTGTATGGACTTCTTTCCGGAGCAGTGGAACCAATAGCTGGACTCCTTACAATCATTTTGACGGGCTGCATACTGGCATTCATGCCGTACATTCTTTCGTTTGCAGCAGGAGCAATGATGTACGTTGTAGTCGAAGAATTGCTGCCAGAAGCCACCAGCAATGAAAAATCCAATATAGGCACAATCGGCTTTTCAATCGGATTTGCACTCATGATGGTTTTGGACGTCGTTTTAGGCTAGGCAGCCGAAAGGTCCTTAATGCATTCCTTTTTACAGATGCTCAGATTCCAGATCCTTTAGTTTTGCATAGAATTCAGGAAATTTTTTTTCTAGTATCACTGGATGCCCGTCTGGACTCAAAAAACAGTGCGAGCTTTCGGCTGTACAGACTACAACATCATTGCACTTCATGACATAGCCAAGAACAAGCTTTACCGCAGTACACTTTTGAACGGCTACAAAAATGGAAAGGACATCAGGAAATGTCGTTGTCTTTTTATAGTTGCACGTAACGGAAACGACAGGAGATGCAATTCCTACCGCTTCCATTTTATCGTAACCCCATCCGAGCTGCTCCATAAAGTCAAGACGAGCTTCTTCCATAAAGCGTATATAGTTTGAATGATGAGTTATGCTCATTTTGTCTGTTTCGTAATAGTTTATCTTGTGAATGTACGGTTCCATACCACTACTATAACGACCATTCATGATTATGGCAAGATTCAGCTTTATCTGCTATACTGTTGCTTGAAATGGCAGCACTTACAACTTTGCTTCAGAGCAAAAAGCAGCTCACGCTTTCGCAACAACTTTCATTTGTCTGGAAACTCAGCATTCCGGCAATTCTTGCACAACTTTCTTCCATTATAATGCAATATATTGATGCTGCCATGGTTGGAAATTTAGGGGCAGAGGCATCCGCTTCCATAGGGATTGTGTCAACGTCAATGTGGCTCATCTATGGCATAGGCTATTCCGTAGGAACAGGGTTTTCAGTGCAAATTGCCCAGGCTGTCGGTGCAGGTGACTCGGTACGGACAAAACAAACTGTCAGGGAAGCCCTCATCTTTATGCTCATTTTTTCTGCAGCAACAGGAACAATCGCACTTGTAATAAGCCCGTGGCTTCCGAAATGGTTGGGTGCAAGCAAAGCGATTCAACAGGATGCCTGCGACTATTTCAGAATCTTTGCACTCTCACAACCAATGGTCATGCTGTGTTCCGTTGCAGGTGCAATGCTTGAATGCAGTGGAAACATGAAGGTTCCGAGCATCCTAAATGCATCGATGTGTGTAATGGATGTATTGTTCAATGCAGTTTTCATTTTCCCTGCACGACAGGTAACAGCAGGTTCTGTGAACATTTTTATTCCTGGCTTTGGTCTTGCCGTAAAAGGAGCTGCCTTGGGAACCGCTGCTGCACAAACCGTTACCTGCACATGCATGATGATTGCAGCACTGCACTATTCGCCATACTTAAAGCTTTCGAAAGGAGGTTCCTGGCAACTGACAAAAAAATGCATGAACACGGTGCGGAAAATTTCCCTTCCCATGACATTTGAACAGATAGCCTTGTGTGGTGCCCAGATAGCCATGACAGGCATTGTTGCTCCTCTGGGAACGATTCCTCTTGCAGCCGATACTTTTGGAGTCACTGCAGAATCCCTGTGCTACATGCCCGGTTATGGAATTCAGAGTGCTGCAACAACGCTCGTAGGACAGAGCATTGGAGCTGGCAAAACAAGAATCGCAAAACGATTTGCATGGCTCACCGTTGCCTGCGGCATGACTGTCATGGCAGCTACAGCCATTATCATGTATGCAGCATGCCCGGCAGTATTTCAGTTTTTAACGCCAGATAAAGGCGTTCAAGAACTGGGAATCAAGGTCTTGCGGATAGAATTGTTTGCAGAGCCGCTATTTGCAGCTTCTATTGTCGCTTCGGGAGCATTGAGAGGAGCAGGAGACACGCTTGTTCCGGGCATCATGACACTTGTAAGCATCTGGGGAGTCCGCCTCACACTAGGAAAAATGCTTTCCGTCCGCTATGGTCTGACAGGAGTATGGATTGCAATGTGTACCGAACTATGTTTTCGGGGAATCCTTATATTGATACGCTTAGGAACAACGACTCACCTGAAAATGCAGAAAACGGACAGCAACGCTTCTGCATAAAAAAAGCCTACAGGCATAAAGGCAAACAGCAAAAGATGCTTCCTTTACACTTGTAGGCCAAACGCACCCAAAAACAACAGGCTTGCAACATACATGCATCATGCACGCATGCTACAGACTTTATGTGACATTACTCCGACTTTATGCCGGTTTTTATGCCGTCTCTCCCAGCTTTTTACATTCTGCAAGGGTTTCTTCATCAGGTTCAAGATGACCTTTCAAGCCTTCTCCGTTTACAACAGTAGCCCCTGAAGAAGCAATTCTTTCTGCCCAGTCGCGGAGCCACTGTCCATCACCCCAATCGTAGGAACCGAATATGGCAACCTTTTTGCCAGTCAAATTTCCTTCGATTTTTGTAAAAAAATCTTCTACGGAATCTTCCAACACTTCATCTCCCATGGCTGGACTTCCCAAAATAAGGACATCGCACGCAAGAACAGCAGAAGCATCTGCTTCATCTGCCTTTGCGAAAACAAGTTCTGCACCAGAGGCCTTTACACCCTCTGCGACAGCATTTGCCATAGCCTCGGTGTTTCCCGTAGTACTTGCATACACAACCGCTTTTTTCATTTTACCTTTCCTCCATTCCAGAAATTTTTTTTGAAATTTCCTTGTAATGTTTCGTTATATGTGAAAACTCCATTCCCATATCAAAATAATGACTGCATGCCAAAGAACACTGACGGTACTGCATCATTTTCCTGCGAGCTTCTTCTACATTGCCGTATACCTGCCACATGCCAGAAAACTTGCTGGAGCGTCCACCATCTTTTTCAAACAAAACAACGTCTTCCAGCGGATACCCCAAAAACAACCCTACTTCATGGGGAAACCTCATCTGCCAGGACATCCTGAACAGAAGTTCTTTTACAATAGCATCCAGCCCCTTTGAAACGGGATAGCTTTTGCGCATAAGGTACAGCATCTGAGCTTTGCCACACAATGCTTTATAAAGCAATGATTTATCGTATATAAACAGAAGAACGTTTGCAGAAGAACGGCTTACGGCAACAATCCTTTTTCCAAGCGATGCAAGCTTGCCATTCAGTTCAATGATTTTTTCTGATGAAAATTGATTTGATTTTACAGACAGCAGATTTGCACTCTTTAGTCCACACAGGGCAGGAGCACCAAAATATACAATCATCTGTTCAAAACTCATACTATCCTGCCAAATAAAAAAAGCAAAGGTATGCTAATATTTTTTGTGGCTGTGTAAGGAGAATACCTACATACCTTTGCTTTATATTCAATCTAGGTGTAATCAAAGTTAGTTTTATCTAACTAGCTTACAAAGTTAATATAGGCTAACTATAAAAAAATGTCAATAGAAAAACTCAAAAAAAATTCACTTCTTCGAGATAACTTTTAAATTGCGGCGTTTACATCTTTGATGCTTGTAAGTAAAAGCATTCCGCTATATAATTCATGTAATGTTATTTTTTCCTTCAACCCATTCAACCATCACCATTACACCCCTCATGCCAGCAGATGTCATTTCACGCATAAAAAAACTTACCGAAAAAGACAGATTTAAAGGAACCTTTCTTGGCAGTATGTTTACAATTCATTACACCGTATTTATGTTGAATGCATTCAAAGTGCCTGTAGATCCTGTCATCACAGGATACTTTTCAAATGACAAAAAAAATATTGTTCTTGACTACAATATGTCAAAAACAGGCAAAATCAAATTACTGGCATACACCTTTTTGCTTCCTCTGATTGTTTCGCTCCTGTACATTCATGTAGCACACATTTCATTTGACAGGCCCGTCATTTTCTTTGTTTTTTACCTATTGTGCGCACTATTTATATATTTCATCAACATTCTTCTTTTTAAATTCAAGACAAAACACATTCACAGAAAGATTTTTATTCAAGTTCTGTATTAAAACAGCTTGCCAATCTTTTTTAAGTATGATATTATCACTTTTGTTAGTAATATCTAACTATTATTACTTAGGAGATATATAAATGGCTACAAGAAGAAGTCCTCGTTTTAAAGAATGTAGAAGACTTGGAGTCAATGCCTGTGGACATCCAAAGGCTTTAAAGAGAATAGACTCCCCCGCTTTCAAAAAGACACACAAGGTTTCAGAATATGGAAAGCAACTTATCGAAAAACAGAAGATAAAAGTGTATTACGGCATAATGGAACGCCAACTTAAAAGATACTTTGAATTAGCATCAAAAGCAGAGGGAAAAACGGGCGAAGTACTCATTACAACCCTTGAATGCAGATTAGACAATCTTGTCTATCGGCTTGGTTTTGCAAATTCCATCCGCATGGCCCGCCAAATGGTTACTCACGGACATTTTACTGTAGATGGGAAAAAACGGACAATTCCATCGGAACACATAAAAGTCAATCAGGTAATAAGTCTGAAAGAAAATTCCAGAAAGAATGAACAATTCAAAAAATGCTTTTTCAGCACAAACACAAAGCCGCTTCCATACCTGCAGAAAAACGAAGATGACTTTTCTGGAAAACTCATTGCAATGCCACAGCGAAATGAAGTTCCTGTAGAAATCAATGACCAGATGGTTGTTGAATTCTATTCTAAATAACAGAGAGTTTTCCATGGAATCAAGAGAATATTTTACATCGAGCAGAGAGACTCTGCTCCGCTATGACTATGTTGCACAATTCTTGAATCTGAACAAAGAAGACAGAGACATTGACATGAGGCTCATAAACGATGCATTTCAGGATATCATCTTTTTTATAGGAAGAGATCTTGCGTTTTCTGAATACTCGGAAACAAAAAAAATCCGTCAGAAAAAAATGGTACTCGATGTATTTCCTGTAACGGAAATCATAAACATAGTGGCAGAAAAACACGATGCACCTGATAATGCAGCATGTCTCATTGACAAAAGTGAATACGATTTCGATTCCGTGAAAAATACAATCATCTTTAAGAACAATGAATTGAATGGAAAGAAAGTAACAGTATCGTATATTGCAGGCTTTACGCAGGATTCACTTCCAGACGACATAAAGGAAGCAGGTCTTGCATTGTTCAGCCGAAAACACAGTATGTACAAGAAAGCCGCAGACTATGCCATTGGAGATGACATGGATGATGTCATAGAACAAAAGATTGAAGACGGTCTTCTTGACTATGATGTTTTTTTTGATAAATTTTCAGAAATTCCATACGAAGTAGAAATACTTTTGAACAAATACAAGGCTTCCCTTTGAACTCTCACTAACATGAGTGTTTGGGATGCACAGAGATAAGGAGGCATGATATGAAATCTTGCAACATTGCAAAGGTTATTGGACGGGAAATCATTGATTCCCGTGGAAATCCTACTGTAGAAGTAGATGTGATTCTTGAAAACGGAGTGTTGGGACGTGCTGCCGTTCCCTCAGGAGCTTCTACAGGTGAAAATGAAGCCCTTGAACTTCGCGATGGAGACAAAAAAAGATACGGAGGGAAAGGTGTTCTCAAAGCTGTAGAGAATGTAAACAATGTAATAGCTCCAGCCCTAAAAGGAGATAATGTTTTTGAACAGCGTGCCATTGACATGAAGATGCTTGCACTTGATGGAACAGCTACAAAAAGCAAACTTGGCGCAAATGCAATTTTGGGAGTATCATTGGCAACAGCACAGGCTGCAGCAAAAGCTCTTGACATTCCTCTGTACCGCTACATTGGAGGTGCAAATGCTCATGTACTGCCTGTTCCAATGATGAACATCATCAACGGAGGTGCCCATTCAGATGCTCCTATTGCTTTTCAGGAATTCATGATTCGTCCTGTAGGAGCCAAATCAGAAAAAGAAGCCATTCGCATGGGTGCAGAAGTATTCCATGCCCTTGCAAAGCTTCTGAAAGGAAGAGGACTTTCAACCGCTGTCGGTGATGAAGGAGGCTTTGCACCAAAGTTCAATGGCATTAACGATGCACTGGATTCCATTGTACAGGCTATTAAGGATGCAGGCTACAAGCCGGGAGATGATGTAAAGATTGCAATGGACTGCGCAGCATCTGAATTCTCTGTAGAAAAGAATGGCAAGTTCTATTACAACTACAAGCAGCTGTCTAACGGTGCTCCAAAAGATCCAAACGGAAAGGAACTTTCTGACGATGAACAGATTGCATATCTTGAAGAACTCATTACAAAGTATCCTATAGATTCCATAGAAGATGGCCTTGATGAAAATGACTGGGAAGGATGGAAAAAGCTTACTGCTAAAATTGGCGACCGATGCCAGCTTGTTGGAGATGACCTGTTTGTAACAAACGTTAAATTTCTTGAAAAAGGAATCAAGCTTGGGGCGGGAAACTCAATTCTTATCAAAGTCAATCAGATTGGTTCACTGACAGAAACACTTGAAGCAATCGAAATGGCACACCGCCATGGCTATACAACAGTAACAAGCCATCGTTCAGGTGAAACAGAAGACACAACAATTGCAGACATAGCAGTTGCAACAAACTCTGGACAGATTAAGACTGGCTCAATGAGTCGTACAGACCGTATGGCAAAATACAATCAGCTTATTCGCATAGAAGAAGAATTGGGAGATGCAGCCGTATACGGATATGCAAAGCTCCGCTAATGAAGTCTTTAACTGCATGCGAGTTTTAGACAGTCATACAACTTGATGATAAATTCAAGCGAGTTTAAAAGTGCATCTGTACTTTTAAGCTCGTAAGATAGTTTATAAAAAAATCGCAAGATTTTTTTATAAACTA
>JAFVDR010000146.1 GCA_017476165.1 Treponema sp.
TAAAGAAAATGCAGAAAATGCAATGCAGGAAAATGAAGTTCCTGAGATTCCAGAAAACATGAGAGAAGAAATCAAAACAGTACTCTCCTATGTAGATCAGCTGCTTGAAAGCCTTCCAGAAGAAAAGATTGCTGAATTCGCAAAATCCGATGAATTCAACACATACAAAAAGCTTTTCAAAGATCTTGGTTTGGCTTAATGAGCATCACATTCACAAAATCTGCCAACGGCGAGGCGACTTGTTCTTATAATTCTATCAGGCTTCATTCAGCCTACAATCCAAGTCGCGAAGCCGAGCGTTTTGTTCAGAATGTAACATGCAATTTCAATCCAAAATACATACTGATAACAGGCGCAGCACTTTCGTACTGTGCCGTTTATTTAAAAAAATACTTTCCGACTGCAATTCTGTGTGCCATTCAGTTTTCCGAAGACTTCAAGATTGCCGACAAATTATGGAACAAAACGTTTTACACGACAACACAGAATGACATTCCGCTGTCAGAACAAATCTATTCTTACATGGGCGAAGAGGGAATCGTTTCATGCCTTTTTACGTCATGGCAACCATCGGAAAAAGCATTTCCCCAAGAGCATGAACTTGCATGGAATCAAATAAAGAATGCAGTACTAAAAAGCAGAAATGTACTTGCTACAAGAAGTTTTTTCGCTAAAAGATGGGTAAAAAACACAATGAAATTCTGCATGTTCCTGAAAAACACATTCATATTAAAAAAAGGAGCATCCCCAATCATCATCTGTGCAAGTGGTCCAAGTCTGAAAAGTTCACTTCCCTTTCTTTCAGCACATCGGGACAGATTCTTCCTTATTGCCGTATCATCCGCACTCTCTCCTCTCATTGACAATAGCATCATTCCAGATTTGTGCATTTCCACCGATGGTGGCTACTGGGCAAAGCACCATCTGTCACATGCACTCATAAACAACACGAACATTCCCATTGCACTCTCTCCTGAATCAGCCTGTTTTTCAACAATTCTGCAATCCTGTGGTATCGTACCGCTCAGTTATGGAGACGGCATAGCAGAATCATTCCTATATAATCATCATATTCCTTCAATGCCAGCATACCGAAATGGCACCGTCAGCGGAACGGCAGCTCAATTTGCCCTTTCCATAACAGACGGAAATGTTTTTTTTTGCGGGCTGGATCTTTCTCCAACTAATGGCTATGCACATACACAGCCAAATGAATTGGAACGCTTTAACATGAAAAACGACAACAGGTTGCATCCTCTTGAAACACGGCTTTACCCATCAAGTCGCCCTTCTCCATCACTCGACATATACAAGTCATGGTTTGCATCAAGTGATTTTAAAGAAAGGTTGTTCCGACTGAGCGACAACTTTGCCTATAGAAATACGCTGGGCAAAATCAAGGACGTAAACTGGGATTATTTTGAAAGTACAACACGAGAAACCTCTCGTTCAAAACCTGAGTTCTTTGCATCCGAACAGATCGGCAGCACAAAGGAACGACGAGCACAAATAAAAAAAACGGTTGACACTAACATACACAATACAGACTGGATACGGGAGGCCGTACCTGCCGATTACATTGTATACGAGCGATGTATAGGAATGGACTCAGAGTCATCTGCGGCAAAGAAAGTTCAGACTGACATGCAGACATTTTATAAAGACATATTGCGTGTTTTTTCCAAAGAAGGCTAACCGTGATTTATAAAGAAACAATTTTTTCCAAAAACAACCTTCCTCTTCCTGTTTTTAACACAGGAAAACCGATGCATTCAAAATATAATCCTGCACAAGAAATGCCTGTCATCTCATGCGAAAACGAAGAAACCCTTACAGAGGGATTTTTCTTAGTAATGGGAATTGGAGCTGGCTATCATATAAAAAATCTATTGGAAAAAATTCAGGACAAACTCCAGTCCTATTGCATCGTAGCAGTGGAAGCTGATTCAGAAAGCCTTGAGTATTGCAGACAGTTTCCCATCATAAAAGAACTTTCTGCACTCAAAACCATAGCCTTTTGTACAAAGGACAACTTGACCTCTATTCTACTGCAGAACTACATTCCGAGTAAATATGGAAATTTCTTTCTTGTTCCGCAGCGTGCATGGCAAAATGAAAATTCAGCAGACTGCACCATGATAGAACTCATTGTAAAAGAGACGCTCAAGAATATATCAAACGACTATTCGGTACAGGCTCATTTCGGCAAGCTGTGGATGAGTAACATCATGTCAAACTTGATGACATTTACGAAAAACCCTACATTACAGGCAAATATAAAACTCACGGCGGCAGTCATTGCAGCAGGTCCAAGTCTTGATTCTTCAATCGAAATATTGAAACAAAACAGACAGTCGTATTGCATCATAGCAACGGATACGACATACGGTACACTCATACAATCAGACATATCACCAGACTTTGTTGTTTCTGTTGATGCCCAGCAAGTCTCCGTAACTCATTTTTTAAAATGCCCAGATGCACACGATTCCCTCCCGACCACATTTATTTTTGATATATGCACCAATCCAGCCGTTCCTGTCTACGTGCAAAGCAAAGGACACTCTGTATTTTTCATTCAAAGTGGACATCCTCTTGCATGCCTCGCGTCAGAAACAGCGCATCTTCCCTACATAGAAACAGGAGCCGGAACAGTAACAATTGCCTGCTGTGACATTGCAAGACTCTTGAGATTCAACCGCATAGAACTTTTTGGAGCAGATTTTTCATACAGCAAAGGAAAACCGTATACAAAGGGAACATA
>JAFVDR010000147.1 GCA_017476165.1 Treponema sp.
GAAGCAGCCAATCAAACTTGGTCTACACGTCAGCTGGACAGGCTTTTGATTGAAGAACATATGAAGAGAGAGGAGGCCCAATAATGTCCGAATCCCAGTTAATCGAATACAAAGAATCTTGGCGTGATGAATATCTCAAATGGATTTGCGCGAGTTTTGCCGGTTGTCGCCGTGAACTCGTCTATGATTTTTGACTTCTGTTTTTTGCCTGCCGTGCAGTACCTTTTTGCGGTCTCTTCCGTCAGTTTCTTTCTCGTTTTCATATCCAATCCCATTTTCAGCCCTCATCAGGCTTTTATTTTGGGTTAGATTTTTACTTGATTCACGGCTTTTTTTTCGGTTAGATTTTACGTGATTCAATGCGAAGTCTTGTAAATCTTGCAAATCTGACATAGAATAGCAGAATGAATTTAGATGATTACCGCATGAATGCCTATAAGAAGGCATCTGACTCTGAAGAGAAAGGAAAAAGCGTTTCTAAGCAAATCCGAAAGTCTTCTGAGCCAGGACATGTGCCCCTTGTACATAGACCCATATTTGAAAAAGTAAATAGTCGCATTGGTGAAATTCTCGATAAAGAAAAAGAAGATGAAAAAAATCTTGAAGAAGCGAAACTTGCAGCACGAACAGGCGTGTGGTATGGAAAAAAGACAACGGTTTCTGATAATGATGTAAAAAAAGCAACAGCAGCATTAACTTCTGGCGGGCTGATAAAAGTTCCTGCACAGCCGACCCAAAAAGGCGAAAAAGAAAGCATTTACAGGCGCGTTGCCAAGTTTCTTGTAATTATTGGAGTGGACGAGGCTGCAAAGATAATTCCGCATTTGAGTGAGGAGCAGACTGAAAAAATCATTCCTGAAATTGCAGCTGTTCAAAATGTTCCTCCGGAAGAAGCTGAATCGATTCTGAAAGAGTTTCAAGTTCTTTTGGATAAAGCCCGGGAAGCTGGAGGTCTGGATACTGCCCGTACTATTTTGACAAAAGCATACGGAAGTGAAAAAGCTGAGCAGCTTATCAAAAAGTCCGTGCAGTTTCCAGAGGGAAAGCCGTTTGATTATCTTTCAGAAGCCGATGCAGGGCGCATCGAAGTTTTATTGAATGGTGAAAGCGAATCTGTAAAAGCTCTCGTTCTGTCACAAATAGAACCCAAAAAGGCTGCTGCTGTATTGAATGCAATGGATAGTGATACAAAAAGCAATATCGTATTGAGGCTTGTAAAAATGAAGCCCGTTGCCCCCATGATTTTAGAGAGCGTCAGCAAAAGTCTGTATGAAAAAATGCTTTCCCAGAATACGGAAAATACGCAGTATCTTGATGGAAGAGGGGTTCTTGCCCAAATCTTAAAGAAGATGGATCCTTCTGCAGAGTCTAGCATCATTGCTTCTTTGAGCAGTGAAGATCCTGAACTTGGTGCGGATTTACGGAAAAGATTGTTTACAGAAGAAGACGTTATTGGAGCCGATGACCGCTACATGCAGAATAAGCTGCATGACATGGAAGACAAGGACATTGCAGTTCTTATTCGCGGAAAAAATACAGAATTCCGAAAAAAAATACTTGCAAATTTGTCGAAGCGACGTGCTGAAACTGTCCTTGAAGAAGAACAGCTTAATGATTTTGTGTTGAAGTCTGAAAGCGAGCGCATAACATCCCAGTTTTATGCAGACTTGCGGCGTGCTTGGGAAATGGGAAAGCTCCATGTAAAGGGGAGAGATGATGGAGAAATTTACGTATGATGAAAAAGAATGATGTATATAAAGGGTTTAAAGTTCTTGAAGCAATTGATATTCCTTTTTGCGAGTCTACAGGAATATGGTTGCGACATGAAAAGAGTGGGCTTGAGGTTTTTCATCTCCTAAATGACGATGTTGAAAATCTTTTTGCATTTGCATTTCGGACACCGTCCAAAGACAGCACTGGTGCGGCTCATGCACTTGAACACAGTGTTCTGTGCGGTTCAAAAAAATATCCTGTCAAAGATCCTTTTTTGCAGCTTACAAATCAAAGTGTCAATACCTATCTGAATGCCTATACAGCATCAGATCATACAGTGTTCCCTGCTAGCTCACTGGTTAAGGCTGATTTCTTCAACTTGTTTTCAGTATATGCTGATGCTGTGTTTTTTCCATTGCTTGAAAAAGAAATTTTCATGCAGGAATGCCATAGGGTTGAGTTTGATGCACAGGGAAATCCTTCGCTACAGGGAGTCGTGTATAATGAAATGAAAGGAGGTTATTCTTCTTTTGAACATGTTGCTTCCGATGCCGTAGATGGAGCAATTCTTGCTGGAACAAATTACCGCTTTGATTCTGGTGGAGATCCAATGATTATTCCATCCTTGACACTGCGAGGACTAAAGGCTTTTCATAAAAAATATTACTGTACTGCAAACTGCCTTGTTTTTTTGTATGGAAACATACCCACAGAAGAACAACTTGATTTTCTTGATGCACATGTCATTCAGAATGTGTCTGGTTATGGTAAAAAAGCTACGTTCCCTGCTGAAGATACTTCTGTTTCTTTAAGAAAAAAAATGCATGTGTATGGTCCTGCAGATGAAGACAATAAAGATTCTGTAAATATTGTTTCCCTTGCATGGAGATTGTCAGATTGCATAGAAAAAGAAGACAGGGCGTGTTTTAACATGCTGCTTACTTTTCTGGATTATCTTCTTTGGGGTGACGACAGTGCTGTCGTTTCCAAGGTTCTTTTGAAAAGTGGACTTGGACAGGATATTTCTCCTTTGACGGGAATAAGTTTGTCTTCACGGTATCCGTACGCGTGTTTTTCTATGCATGGAGTGAAAAAGGAAGATGAAGCAGCTTTTACGAAAGAAGTTCTTCAGGCTTTGAAAGATGTTTGTAAAAACGGATTTCAGCAAGAAGACTTAGAACGGCTCGAAAATGCGTTTGACATTAGTAACAGGGAAATAAAGCGTCCAGATGGTTCTCCTTTCTCAATGGTCTTGTTGCGTAAGGTGCTGAACTGCTGGCTATATGGATTTAATCCTTGGGAATGTCTTTTTCCGAGGGAAGATTTTAAAGCCCTAAAGGAAACTATTGCTCATGATCCTGATTATTTACAAAAGGCAATCCTAAAGTATTTTATAGAAAATGACAGAATGATGCTTATTTCTGTTGAACCATCTGCAAAATGGAGTATGAATCGTATCCGCATGGAAGCACAGATTGCAAAGAAGCAGTTGAAGGCATTGGGACGTGACACGATTCTTGCAGAGCTTAAGCGTATGAACGAATTTCAGCACAAGCCTGAAAACACAGATGTTATACCTCGGTTGAAAGTTTCTGATTTGGATGCGAAAATAGAGGAAATCCAGATATCCAAGGGAAAGGTTCGTGATGTTCCTTTGTATGTAAGCAAAGAACCTACCAATGGAATAGTATATGTCAATGTTGCATTTCCAGTTGACGTGCTTGATGCAGCTGATTATCCTTATCTGCCATTTCTTGCTGGCTGCATTGCTGATATCGGTTGGAAAGGTGTACCGTGGGATGTTGCCATAAAAAGCATTGGCAGAATTTCTGGTGGCATGAGGGCGTTTTTGCGTTCAACTCGACTGCCAGAAGGTCTGAAAGACTGTAAAAATGATGCCTTGATTGGTAGAGACTGGCTCGTATTCCGTTTTGAGTCCTTGGAAGAAAAAGTTTCTGAATGTGTTTCTTTGTTGCAAGATTGCATTTTGAAAACGGACTTTTCTGATACTGTTCGTTTAAAGGATTTGCTTTCGTGCTATTTGAACGAAATAAAATATTCTGCTGTTGCCAATGCTCATACGTATGCATCAAGCCGTGTCCAACGGTCTGTGAACAGAAATAAAGCTGTACAGGAACTATGGGATGGCATTGCTTCCGTTTTTTTTGCAGCAAAAATGGGAAAACAGGACTTGAGTGTTCTGTCAGAAAAATTATGTTCTCTGTTTGGAAAAGTCTGCGGTTCTGGCGCTGTCATGCACATAACGGGAACTGAGGATGGAATTGCCATAACTAAGAAATGCCTTTCATCTTTTGTTAAGCAGATGCATTTGACTGCTCCCTGTTCAAAAAAAAGACAGTCAGACAGTGCCTTTTATTCATTGTGCAATGAGCTTGTCTATGATGATGTATATAACTCTAAGGATTTAATGACAAAAACCTGCAGCAAAGAATATTTTGTCATTCCTGGCACAGTCGGTTATGCTGTAAAATATTTTCCTAGCAGTCTATATGGTACAAAGAATTCTGTTGCCGATTCTGTCTATTCCCATTGTTTGTCTACTACAGAATTATGGAAGAAAATTCGCACGGAAGGAGGTGCGTATGGAGCATTTCTTTCTACAAACAGCCTTTCAGGCATAACACGATTCCTGACGTATAGAGATCCAAAGCCATTTGCGGCTCTGAAGGTTGTGGAGCAGATTATTGAACAGTCTGCAGAAAGAGAATTTTCTGTTGAAGATGTAGAAAAGTCTATTACAGGTTCTTATTCTGATGAAATTAATCCTATTACCCCTGAAAATCGCGGCATGACGGGGTTCTTTAGGGAATTGAGTGGCATAAAGAAGAATTTTCCGTTAAAACGAGTAACGTATTTGCTTTCCATTAGTGCTCAGGATTTACATGAATCAGCCTGTCGGTTTGCAAAAAAAATGAAAAAAGCTGATAATGAAGTCGTTATGTGTGCAAAAAAACTTATCCCAAAAGAAATGACTGGAAAAATATTAAAATTGCCGATATAATAATTATAATCCAAACTTAAACGTGGGAGATAGAAATAGTATGGAAAATAAAACAGAAGACTTTGTTGGCATGATTCGGCAGCTGGTTTCAGATGTTCAGGGGGCTCCTTACCCTGGACCAGGATTTGAACCAGAAGTGTATTCCATTTGGTACGAACATGTACAGCGTAATGCTCAGTCTTGCTATGAGTTTTTGAATGAGCATTTCCCTCTGCAGTTTAAGGATTTTGACGAAAGTTTGCAGAATATGTTTAAATAATCTATATCAAACTCCGAAAATCTTATATGGAAGAGTATATTTTTTCTATTTAAGATTCTGGTGGGTTTGGGATGAATGTACGGAAATTTAATCGGTGCAAGCGATATATGCTTGCAGGTTCATTAAAAAAGAATGGTTTTGACAGATGGCGTCTGGTCATGAACGGTTTTAATACTGTGACCGGAGCTGATTGTACATTCTTTATTGAATTTTATGTTTTAAATCCTCTTCTTTCGCCTTCTGAATGTGTTTTGGGATTTAAGAGTAGGCTTGAAAAGGCTCCTGAGGATTTGCAGTACGCTCTTGCTGGTACTGAAACTGGAAAATCTCTTCTGACGGAAAAAGATGTGAGGCCTTCCTTTGTCATGGTAAAAGTCGGTTGCATTTCAAAAAATGGAAAACAATTAAATGCTTATTTCCCTTCCAACACATTAAAAACCGATTCCAATGAATATGTCCTGAAAGTAGGAACTACTGATGCTAATACATGCATGCTTACGGATTCATCCACCTCTGGTTCAGTTTCCGTTACAAGGATTGATTTGATTCAACAGCCAGAATTGCTGTGCGATGTCGGTTCTTTTGCATGGAATTTACGCTACAAAATCGAAGATTGCCTGATGCCGAATTTTACAAGTTCTGGCATAAACTGGTCCTGCTTTGGTGCAAGAACTAGTTTTTCTGGCATGATTGTGATGGATGGCGAAAAATATGCTGTCAATTCGACAACATCATATGGGTATTTCGATAAAAACTGGGGTCGAGATTTTTCGAATCCTTTTTTCCATTTGAGTTCAAACAACCTGACTAGCAATATCAGTGGAAAAAAATTGCTTTCATCTTGTTTTGCTGTCCAAGGCATATATAACAAGCGTTTGAGCCTTCTGTCCTTGTTGGAAGACAAGA
>JAFVDR010000148.1 GCA_017476165.1 Treponema sp.
AATGCAGTGCAAACTTTTATGATTGTGCTTACATGTTCTGCCGTTGCATTCTTTTCTTATAGAAAAGCTAGTCATGAACTAAAATCTGCTGTAGAAACTGGAAATTTTAACTTGGCTCATGCAACAGCTTCTGATATTTTCAACATAAATGATCGTGAATTAAAGATGCTTACTGCTCTGTCGAAATTATCTGTCATACAAGATCCTGATGTTGACCTTCATGATAAATGGGAACTTGTAAATTCTGCAATAAAAGGTGAAAGCAGATATTTTGGAATAGGTATATACAATGAAAAAGGTATCGGTTATGCCACTACAGGAAAGTGGAGCGATTTGCATGAACGTGATTATATTGCAAATGCGTTGAAGGGAAAGCCGTACATTCAGGAGCCTGGCTACAGTAAGGTAAACGGTCATGTAAGTACTTATTACGGTATGCCTGTATTCGATAAAAACAATAGGGTTATTGGTGTCATTGCCGGTGTCGTGGACAGTGAGGCATTGTGCCATACTGTCTCGGACATTACGGTTGGAAAAAAATCACATCCATATATTGTAGATACAAAAACAAGCGCAATCATTGCCAGCGAGGACATTGAAAAGGTAAAGAATGCCGTCAAGATTTCTGATGATGCTTCAAAAGGTTTTTCTCCTATCATTACGAATATTTTGAAAGGTGAAACTGGAACAGTTGTTTATTACGATGAAGTTGCAAAAATGAAGAAGTCTGTAACATATCAGCCTATAAAGGATTGTTCCTGGGTCGTTGTATGCGAAGCTCCTTATAGTGATTTTTATGGTGGCATACAGGATCTTCTTGTAAACATGACAATCATCAGTGTCATTGCTTTGCTGATAGCTATAGCTGTTGGATTCTTTGTCATTATGCTTTCCATAAAACCTTTGAAGACTGTCGGTAAGTCCATGTCGGAAATTTCTCAGGGTAATGCAAACCTGACGTTGCGTTTGCAGAGTTCTGCAAATGATGAAATAGGCCTGCTTGTGGGCGGATTCAATGCCTTTGTTGGCAAACTTCAGGAAATTATAAAGGATTTGAAAGTCTCAAAAAATGACTTGCAAGAGTTTGGAAATCGTTTGAGTGGTTTTGTCCACAAAAATGCAGATTTGCTTAAGGAAATGCTTTCTGGCATACGGAACGTAGAAATGGAAGTTGGAAACCAACACGAAAAAGTTGACAGTACTGTTGTTGCCGTTGATCGCATTTCTACCTCTGTAGAAGGTCTTCGCGAATTGCTCCTCAAGCAGGATGAAAGCGTTGAGCAGGCATCTACTGCCGTCACTGAAATGATAGGCAACATACAGTCTGTTACGCATTCAATTCAGAAAATGGCAAATGAATTTACCAATTTGAAGGGTGATGTTGACAGCGGTATTGAACAGCAACGGAAGGTTTTTTCTCAGATACAACAGATAGAAGAGCAGTCAAAAATGCTTAACGAAGCAAATATTGTTATTTCTTCCATTGCAAACCAGACGAATCTTTTGGCAATGAATGCTGCTATTGAAGCTGCTCATGCTGGTGCTGCCGGTCAGGGATTTGCTGTTGTTGCGGATGAAATCAGAAAACTTTCAGAAACGTCTTCGGCTCAATCAAAGAAAATCGGTTTGCAGCTTAAGGGTATTCTTGGTGCAATTTCCAGTGTTGTTACATCTTCAAATCTTGCAGATAAATCATTTATGGCTGTCATGGACAAAGTTACTGCTACGGGTGATTTGGTTCAGGAAATTAAATTTGCTATGGATGAGCAGACTGCAGGTTCTAAGCAGATAGGTGAAGCCTTGAACCTTATGAATACGGCTGCATCTCAGGTTAAGACAGCATCTGATGATGTTGATTCTGCACGCCGTGAGATTATTTCTGACGTTTCAAGTTTGAAGCAGTCTTCCAATTCCGTTCAGGAGCATATAGGTCAAATGGAGAAAAATGTAAAAGATATTGAAGTTTCTGACAAAAACCTTTTAAGCGTAGCAGATTCCATTTCTCAGTCCATTGAGCGCATTGGCTCTGAAATAG
Organism: Treponema sp.; assembly: GCA_017476165.1. GTDB lineage: Bacteria > Spirochaetota > Spirochaetia > Treponematales > Treponemataceae > Treponema_D. Next base: position 2,036 of record JAFVDR010000148.1, read on the forward strand.
ATACATTCGAGACTTGATGCTTTTGCTTAAAGTTCAATTTAATTTCATAAAGCAAGCTCGACTTGCTTTATGAAATATTCCGTTTATTTCTACAACCGCTTCTCCGCTTAAACTCGAAATTTCTATATGTCAAACAATAAGGGCATCTCTAAAAATAGATATTGCAGTGTGCAAATGCCGTGTCAGTTTCAAAGATGCTTATTAGCAAGACAGTAGAAAAGCCTTTCTCAGTAAAAATGATTTTCAATTTTATTCATTTTTTCCTCCAAATGCGCCCCAGTGAGGGCGTCCACATAACTAGCGTTTTAAGCCGTAAAAACGGTTTTGCCCAAGGCAAAATTGGCGCAAAAGTTGCGGTGGCGTAAAGCCACGAAAAGCAACTTTTGTGACAAAGTTTTTATCGGTTTTGAAAACCATGTTAGGTTAGAATCTACCTTCTGTGACTGCTTCTCGAAGGCACTTATTCATTCTTGTCTGATATCCTTTTCCAGTTGCTTTCATTATAGCAAGAATGTCTGCATCAATTTTAAATGAAATCAATACTTTCTTAGGCGTTATATCAAAATACTCCTTATGATACGGAACAAATTCCTGAAGTTCTTCTTTTGTGAATTTTGGAGAATCATCATCATAAGTAATTGGAACTTTCTCAATTTCTTCTATTCGCTCAGCCGTTAATTTTTTTGATGTAATCATAATAGACCTCCTTCAAATCATTATCTGCTCTTTGTGCTGAAATAATCCTTGTTCGTTCTCGTTCCGTAAAAGTTGTTACCAGAACCAACATACCATTTATACAGCCAATGCCATTCCATCGTTCTTCATCAACGGAATGATTCTTATCATAGCGGACAAGGAAATACGGATCATCAAAGACATCCGTTATTTCTTCAAAACCAAATCCATGTTTTTTACGGTTGATTTCGTTCTTTTCTTCATCCCATTCAAAGCGACCGTCATCGCTTATAATCGTTTTCCCCATAAAAAATCCTTACAGATAGTATATATCCACAAGGATATACTGTCAAATATTTATATACGAGTATGAATAGGCTCTAAATAAATAATTCCATATCCACGCATTCCCAGTCGCTGCCCAGAATGTTTACACTTCTTACGCTATATTCTTTGAATCCAACTGATTCATAGCAGGCACGGGCTTTGGGATTGTTAGCGAAAACTCCGAGAGTTATGCGGCTGGCGTGGAGTTGCGATTTTGCATATTGGATTGCGAGTTCCAGCATTTTTCTACCGTTACCCTTGCCACGGAGTTCTGGCGAGACGATAACAAAGCCGAAGCGTACAAGACTTCTGTCGTTTTCATTCAGCTCATTACCTTTCAGCGGCCATTTTCCGATTCGGTCGGCTGACCACTGAAAGAGTTGTTTTTCATCTTGCACCCAGTTGCAAATTACTTTTGAATCTTCTGGGGTATAAGGGCGTAGCGTCATGGAACTTTTCTCCGCAGGTTAATTGGAAGATTTATCTTATCAACGATAAGTGGTGCAGTGCGCCATCAATTGCTTAAACGGTGGCGCGGCTCGACTGCGACATCCGCTTTGAAGCTTTGAAAATCATTAAGGTCCCAAGGCTTATCGTGCTAAGATAGATAAGCCCATCAGGGCACGATATCCTAATAAATTCGACAGGGGAACCTTAATGTGATTCTATAAGAACCAGCATCAATTTTACATTGGAATCGACCTTCACGCAAGAACTATGTATGTCTGTGTCATCAACAGCATCGGAGAAACAGAATCGATTCTGAGAAGATAGCAAATATGCTCCTCGGTGGAATGTTTCCAATTGCATACGCATATCCCAAGGCAAAGCGTGCAGTACGCGACCTTCTCAGAAGTACCTCATTTTTCCAAACATTTATATCATGCCATCTCGACCCGCTGTCGGCTACGAACCTTTGAAAATCATTAAGGCCCCAGGTTTATCATGCTAAGATAGATAAGTCCATCAGGGCACAATATCCTAATAAATTCGACAGGGGAACCTTAATGTGATTTTACATCTGCATCAAAGCAGCGTAGTCTATTTTGTGTTCTCTTGCATAAGCAATAAAATCTTTTTCTTCTTTTGTCACTCGGATTTGAAATTTAAGCGGTAGTGCAAATTTTTGTTTTCTTCCTGCATTTTCTCTTGCACCACCGTGACCAAGTTTCTTTTCATACGAGGAAAGTCCTGAGATTTTCATA
>JAFVDR010000013.1 GCA_017476165.1 Treponema sp.
CTGGAGCGGTGACAAAAAGCATGTATTGAATACGCTCCGCTCATACATCCAGCAAGTTTAGTGTAACGGCTTGTCGCTCTGCAAGACATCATGATATAATCATTTTACTTATTATGAAGAGTACCCTGTTTTCGTTTTTTTTATGTTCACTGCTGTTTTTGTCTCTCGGTTCTGCTGTATATGCTGCTGATAAAAAAAATGCAGGAAAAGATATGTATGCATCTGCTCCTTCATTTGCAAAAAAAAGAATAAAATCCGCAGATTCCTTTATAGCATCTGGTAAATATAAAAGTGCATGGAATGCGCTGGGGGCAGATGACAGTGATTATATCATTGCAAAAAAAGTAGATGTCTGCACCCAGTATTTTGCAAATACTGAAGCCCACACTTCGTTTGCATTCAAGGATTTGAAGAAAGGCGAACAGTTGAACGAAGTTCGCTTAAATCCTGGCAAGCTGGATTTTCAGGCGTATGATGTAGAGCAGGTGGTGCACCAGTATGAGATAAGTAATGGTGAGTCGGCACGCACATATTATGCGTTGGGAACATACTATTATGAAGTGTTGCTTTTGTTCGGAGCTCGATGGACAAAGGATGAAGCTGAAATAAGAACACTTGCACGTGACAATCTTAAAAAAGCGGTTGATGCAGGCTTTTATGATGCAAAGGCTGCCCAACGCTATGCAAACTTGCGCATGGAAGATGGCATGTATGAAGAAGCTGCTGACTACTATGCAAAATCACTTGAACTTGACGATTCCAATGCAAATGCATTGTACAATTACGCTCTAAGTCTTATGTCTTTGGGAAAATATGACGAGGGCATTGAACCTGCCTCAAAAGCTGCTGTGGCATATAAAGACAATAGGGAATTCCAGTTAGATGCATACGTACTTGTTGCAGAAGCCTATATGTGTATGCAAAACTTTCCTCAGGCAGAAAAAGAACTGTTGCGCTTAAAGACCGAGTTTCCTGATTCATATTTGCCTGACATGAAGCTTGGCGATATATATGCTGCAGAAAATGACATAGCCAAGGCTTCTGAAGCATATTTGAATTCGTTCAAAAAGAATCCTCGCAATTTGCAGTGGTTCTACCAGACATTGGGAATGTATGTACATTCGGGATGCACGCAAGAAGCTGTTTCCCTGTGTACTGATGCCATACATGCATTTGAAGGAACAGCTTCTGTACGTGGCTATCTGTATACGTTTCTTGCAAATGTATACATTGAAGCAAAGGACTTTGAACAAGCTGTTCCTGCGATTGATAGTGCCGAGAAATGCTTTGATGCTGCAGGCATAACGAACTTGAAGGAAAGTCTTGAACAGATGCGCAATGTATGCAGGAAATGATATGGTTCGACTTGACAAACTCCTTGCAAACAATGGTTTTGGTTCTCGTAAAGATGTAAAGTCCCTCATTCATAGTGGAGCCGTCTCTGTGAATGGAATCACGCCTGATGCTGTTGACATGCATGTTGATGCTGAAAAAGATGTCGTGTGTGTGAATGGAATTCCTTTGGTTGTAAAAAAGCATTTGTATGTCATGATGAACAAAAAAGACGGATATGTCTGTTCCACTAAGGATGGTTCACACCCTACCGTATATGAACTGCTGCCTGTAGAATTTCGACGTAAATTTTCTGGTGTTGAAGCAAGTACTGTTGGCCGCCTTGATGTTGACACCGAAGGTCTTTTGATTTTTACGACAGACGGAGATTTGCTTCATCGTCTGACATCACCCAAAAATAATGTTCCCAAGATATACGAAGTGCATTTGAGGGATTCTGTCAATGATGAACTCAAGCATGTGTATGCACATCGGTTGGCAGCGGGAATGCACATAGAAGCAGAAGGAAGGGAAGAGGCAGCAGATTGCCTTCCTGCACATATCGAATGGAAGGATGACAGGAAGTGCTGTCTGACTGTTCGCGAAGGAAAGTATCATGAAGTCAAACGCATGTTTTCTGCATTGGGCAATGAAGTGACCTACCTTAAGCGCATTCAGATGAACAATCTGAAGCTGGATGATTCATTGCAGCCGGGAATGTGCCGGGAACTTACTCCTCGGGAACTTTTGCTGCTTGACGTAAACACAGAGAAAAAAAAGAACCTCTAAAAACGGTTTTAGAGGTACACTGCCATAATAGATAAAGAAGAGGTGTGCGATGCTGTCTGATATAGAGATTGCTCAGAAGAATGAAATGCTTCCGATTGTGGATGTTGCAAAAAAAATTGATGTTGCTCCAGAAGATTTGGATTTTTACGGGGCATACAAGGCAAAAATCACATTTAAAAAAATGAACGAATTGCAGGCAAAGGCTTCGGATTCTTCAAAGCGAGGAAAACTTATTCTTGTGACTGCAATGACTCCCACGGCAGCTGGAGAAGGAAAGTCCACTGTAACAATAGCGTTAGGCGACGGTTTGCGCCGCATTGGGAAAAATGCGGTCATTGCTTTGCGCGAACCGTCTTTGGGACCTTGCTTTGGTGTAAAGGGTGGTGCCTGTGGTGGTGGTTATGCACAGGTTGTTCCCATGGAAGACATCAACCTTCATTTTACTGGCGACATTCATGCCATTACTGCTGCAAACAATCTTATGGCAGCTCTGATAGACAACCATCTGCAGCAGGGAAATGAATTAGGCATTGACCCGCGCACTGTTTCTTGGAAGCGATGCGTGGACTTGAATGACCGTGCCCTTCGAAATGTCATTATTGGTCTCGGTACACGGGTTGACGGTGTACCGAGGGAATCTCATTTTCAGATTTCCGTTGCAAGTGAGATTATGGCAATCGTCTGTCTGTCAAAGTCAATTACGGAGTTAAAGGAACGTATCTCAAAGATTACTATTGCAGAAACGTATGACAAGCGTCCTGTGCTTTTTGGTGAATTGAAGTGTACGGGTGCTGTAGCGGCTTTGCTCAAGGATGCCATTCGTCCTAATCTTGCACAGACATTGGAACATACGCCTGCATTCATTCATGGTGGACCATTTGCAAATATTGCCCACGGCTGTAATTCAATCAATGCAACTGTTTGTGCTCTGGCATCTGGTGATTATGTCGTAACGGAAGCTGGATTTGCAGCTGATTTAGGAGCTGAAAAATTCATGGACACAAAATGCCGCATGAATGGCATAGCTCCTTCTGCTGCTGTCATTGTTGTGACTGTCCGCGCCATCAAGATGCATGGAAGTGTTGCTAAGGCTGATTTGTCTTGTGAAAATACTGCTGCCATTGAAAAGGGGTTTGCGAATGTTCGTGCTCACATTAAAAACATGGCGCAGTTCGGTGTGCCAGTTGTGCTTGCAGTGAACAAGTTTGTTTCTGACACTGATGCGGAAATTGCCCTTGTGCAGAAGCTTGCCTTGGATGCAGGAAGTTCTGCCGTTTTGTGTGAAGGGTGGAGCAAAGGCGGTGAAGGTGCCGAAGAGCTTGCCAAACGTGTTGTTGAGCTGTGCAATATGCCTTCTGAATTTCGGTTGTTGTATCCATCGGACATGAAACTGGTGGATAAGATTGAAACTCTTGCAACCCGAATGTACCATGCTGAGCGTGTTGAATTTGAAGGTAAGGCACTGAAAAAGCTTAAGCAGTATGAGGAGCAAGGATATGGAAAACTTCCTATTTGCATGGCAAAAACACAAAATTCCATTAGTCACGACAAAAACCTGACTGGAGCTCCTGAAGGTTATGTATTCCCTGTACGTGATGTTCAGCTGTATAGTGGGGCAGGTTTTGTTGTAGCATTTGCCGGCGACATCATGGACATGCCTGGATTGCCGAAAGCTCCTTCCGCTCTGAACATAGATGTTGATGACAACGGCGTAATAACAGGATTGTTCTGATTTTTTCGTTGCATTGCAACTTGCTGCAATGCAACTTTAACAAAAAGCAAAAAAAAAGACCATCCGATTGGATGGTCTTTTTTATCAACTGATTAAATCAACTGTTTCTAAACTTATCTCTGAAGGTTAGGGTACAATTCGATGACAGACGTGTAGAAGTTGTCCCAAGCCGTTGATTCGCTTACGATTCCGTTGAAGTAGTCGGACATAGCATGCTGGAGCGTTTCTGTCATGCCCTGATCATAAGGTGACATGTTGCTCTTGTCGATTGACTTTGCAGAGTCAAGGAAGAATGCCATGTGGTTCTGTCCGCCAAGGAATGGATTCTGATATGAAGAGTTTGCAACCTGAGTCATTGCCCTTTCATTGTTTGTAAAGTCTCCTGCTTCCTTAGCAATCTTTACCATTGTTGTAGCATCACAAGTCAATGTCTTCATGATGTCTTTGATTAAGTCTACGTTGTCTGAACCTGCTGCACCGCAAATCCATGTTCCACCCCATGAGAATCCCTGTGGACCTTTGCAGAATGCCCAGTCACCGTAAGAACCGTTGCCTACAGCCTTTGCTCCGTTTGGATTGTCAAGAGTTGCTGGTGCAAGACAGAAGTCAAGGAACCATGCATGTCCGAAGTAACCGAATACCTTTCCGTTCTTTGTAGCACCCTGGAAGCTTTCTGGTGACCAAAGGTTTGCCTTGTTGTTGTAGCCCTTGTCTGTATATTCCTTTGTCTGCTTTACCCAGCGGCGAATCTGTGGGTCAATCTGAATCTTGCTGTTCTTGTCGACCCAAGGTGTCTTTACGTTGTCAGAGAATACGCGGAATGCATCATCGATACCAGAGAGCATGAAGTAGCCCTTTGCCTTTGCCTTTGCAGCAACATCATCAAACTTGTCCCAGTTTGAAAGAGCCTTTCCTACTTCTGTTGGATCGTCTGTACCAAGAACATCTTTTGCAATTGAGCGGCGATAGATGAATCCACCCGGACATGCCTGCCAAGAAACACCTCTAAGAACACCCTTGTGGTCTGTCATGATGTCTTTTGTATACTTGTACTGCTGTGCAAGGTCTGCATCTGTAAGGCCGATATCCTTCTTTACATCGAGACATACACCTGGTGCATCTACATACTTGAGTGCGTAGTCAGCTTCTACAAGGAAGATGTCAATCTTGTTGTCTGCCTTTGCCTTTTTCTGTGCAGCCAAAGCTTCATCCAACTTGTTCTGATATGCATTGCCCTGGCTTGGTGTGATAATCCAGTTTACCTTGATGTCAGATGGAAGCTTTGATGCATAGTAGTCATTGAAGCGTGACTGGAATTCTTCGTTCCAGCAGTAAATGTTCAATACCTTTCCAGCTTTCTGCTTTTTAGCAGCCATTACAAAGTTAGAAGCCAAAACAGCGAGTGCCAAAACAGCGACCAGTGTTTTTTTCATAATGTTTTCCTCCTAAATTATATTGATAACCATACATTTAATACTTTAATGTCAGTTTGGTTACAATTTAATTTTTTTACTACAACGTTGTTGTAATGTTTTACGAAAACGTTGTAGTCTTTTATAATTTTAGTATAAGTCAGTTTTTGCAATTGTCAAGGAAAATATTTAAAAAAAATTTCTTTTTGCTTTGGGAGGGAATTTAAGCCGAAAATCTACAACGTTGTAGATTTTCGGCTTAAAAAAAGATTCAGAGGCTTTTTATGTTGATTATGCTGGAACCGGCAAGTAGTTGCCCTGACACCTTTATGGTTTTGGATTTGAATGTTTCGGGTGATTCAATGTTTGCAAGCAGTTGCAGGACCAGCTGCTTGCCCAGCTCCTTTGCATCCTGTTGGTATGTCGTCAGCTTTGGGGTGAGCAGGGTCGAAATGAGGATGCCATCGTATCCTGCAATGCTTATGTTTTTGCCTGGTATGTAGCTGTATTTTGCCAAAGCCTGAATTCCACCAAGGGCTGCAAAATCATCGGGATAGATGATGCATGTGGGCTGATTTTTTTCTTTTAAGAGCTGTTCCGTCGCCTTGAAACTGGCTTCGGGGTCATGGTATATGGCATTCTTTATGTATTCGCTGGGTATTGCAATGCCATTTTTCTTCATGGTCTGTCGGAACGATGTCATTCGGAGCTTTGTAACGTCCTACTCTTCTCCATGAATGAAGGCAATTCTCTTGTGCCCGTTCTGAATTATTTTTTCAGTAAGGACTCTGATTCCCGTCCTGTTGTCGCTCATTATGGAAGAATGATTGAAATTGTCCTTGTAGTCGAGCATGCTGAGGGGAATGTTGCTTGAAATGAGTTCCTGCACGTCTTCCCTGTAAAAATTGGTGCTTACAATGATGACTCCATCGCATCTTCTGTATTTTGCCTGAGCAAGATAGCTCTGGCTACTGGTGTGGCTCAAAAAGGTAATGTTGTAGCCAGATTTGTTTGCATGCACATTGATGGAATCGAATATCTTTGCAAAATACTGGTGCTGTAGACCTGAGCCTGTTATGTCTTCGAATATCACTCCTATGCTGTACGTTTTATTTATCCTCAAGGCCCGCGCAGCCGCATTTGTATGGTAACCCATCCGTTTTGCCGTCTTGTTTACAAGGTCTATTGTCTTTTGGCTTATTTCGCTGCTGTTTTTTAAAGCCTTGCTGACCGTAGAAAAAGAGACGTTGCATTCGCGAGCAATATCCTTTAACGTAACCTCCATTAAAAACCTCCTAGATTATGAATGATAAACTGAAAACTCAAACAAATCAAATAGTATTTTTCGATGTTTCGTTTTAAGCATTGAAAATTTACTTTAATAGTGATAAAGTTTATGTATTAGAGGTTAAATCATGGGAAATAAAAATCTTGACTGGGCAAATTTGCCTTTCGGTTACATGAACACAAACAAAAGCTTTGTGTCAAATTACAAGAATGGAGCATGGGATGCAGGAGAACTTACTGCAAATCATGAAATTACAATTTCTGAATGTGCTGGTGTCCTTCAGTACGCACAGACTTGTTTCGAAGGACTTAAGGCATACACGACAAAAGACGGAAAAGTCGTCACATTCCGCCCTGATTTAAACGCTGACCGCATGAAGGATTCCTGCGAACGCCTTGAAATGCCTGTTTTCCCAAAAGAAAGATTCATTCAGGCCGTACTTGATGTCGTAAAGGCAAACCTTGAATTTGTTCCTCCTTACGGTTCTGGTGCAACCCTCTACATACGTCCGTATATGTTTGGCTCAAGTGCCGTCATTGGCGTAAAGCCCGCAGAAGAATATCAGTTCCGCATTTTGGTTACTCCTGTCGGACCATATTTCAAGGGCGGTGTTAAGCCTATCGTTGTTCGACTGTCTGATCTTGACCGTGCAGCTCCTCATGGAACTGGTGACATTAAGGCTGGTCTTAACTATGCAATGAGCCTTCACAACATTATGGATGCACATCGCAATGGTTTTGCAGAAAACATGTACCTTGATCCTGCAACACACACGTACATAGAAGAAACGGGTGGTGCCAACATTCTGTTCGTTACAAAGGACGGAAAGCTTGTTACGCCAAAGTCCAACAGCATTCTGCCTTCTATTACACGCCGTTCGCTTGTTCAGGTTGCAAAAGATTATTTGCATATAGAAGTTGAGGAACGCAAGATTCACAAAGACGAGTTGAAGGACTTTGTAGAGTGTGGTCTTTGTGGTACTGCTGCTGTCATTTCTCCTATAGGCAAAATTGTTGATCACGACAAGGAAATCAACATTCCTTCTGGCATGGAAAACATGGGACCTGTTCTTGGCAAGCTTCGTGATACACTTACAGGTATCCAGATGGGAACCGAAAAAGCTCCTGATGGCTGGATTTACACAATTGCATAATTGTGTAAATGTCAAATAATGCTTTTTTGAGGAGGGCGGTTGAAAGACCGCCCTTAATTGTTTTATGGAAGAAGTTAGTTATAAAACTACAGGTACGTGTGCAAAAGTCATTCACTTTACACGTGACGGTGATGTAATCCGCAATATTCGCTTTGAAGGTGGCTGCAACGGCAACTTGAAAGCTATTGGTCTTTTGTGTGATGGAATGTCTGCTGAAGAAATTGCCAAAAAACTTTCTGGCAATCTGTGCGGCAGCAAAGGCACAAGCTGTGCTGACCAGCTGGCAAAAGCGGTAATGCAGAGGTAAATTTGTATTAATAAAAAAGTCTGCTCTCAGTAAATGAAGTGCCCCCTAAAGTTGGACAAATAAAGTTCAATTTTAGGAGGTGCACTTCACACAGGAACAGCTTGCTGAAAAACTTGAAATTTCACCTAATCATCTAAGCGTCATAGAAGCA
>JAFVDR010000149.1 GCA_017476165.1 Treponema sp.
CTTCTTTTGCAGGTCTTCCAAGGAGAAAATCCTGAAGATTCTGAAGGTCATCAGCAGTAAAACTGACTGCAACCGTAGCAAAAGAAGACGTATCTACCGGTTACAAATCAAATCTTGCAAAATATGCAAAGAACATTCAGATTCCAGGATTCCGCAAGGGACATGTACCTGTTTCTGTTCTTGAAACAAAGTTCGGAGACAGCCTCAAAGCAGAAATCATTGGAGACTTAATCGATCAGGCTCTTAACGAAATTTTCAGTCAGGAAGACGCAAAGGACTATCGCCCCCTCCCTTATGCACAGCCTCGCCTTGAACAGGACAAACTTCCAGAACTGGATGTAACAAAGGATTTGGTATTTACAGTCATCTACGACATTTTCCCACAGATAGAAGTCACAAACTTTGACGGAATAACAATTAAAGAACCGCAGGTAACTGTTGGGGACACAGAACTCAACAACGAACTGAAAGCAATTCAGGAACGCAATGCAGCCATCATTGACAAGAAAGATGATGACGTTGTTGAAAAGGACAATATCGTTACAGTAGACTACAAGGAACTCGATGACACAGGTGCAACAAAGCCAGATTCTGAGCGTCAGGATTTTGTGTTCACAGTCGGCAGTGGCGGAAACCTCTACAAGATTGACGATGATGTCCTCGGCATGAAAAAAGGTGAAACAAAGGAAATCACCAAGACATATTCAAAAGATGACGAAAACAAGGAACTCGCAGGAACTACAAAAAAGCTTAGCGTTACAGTAAAGCAGATTAAGATTCGCAACCTTCCAGACCTTGACGATGACCTTGCACAGGATGTAAACGAAAAGTACAAGACTCTTGAAGACTTGAAAAAGGACATTTCCAGAAACCTTGAGCTTGCAAAGTCAAGAAAGCTTTCAGAACTTAAGAGCCAAAGTCTTCTTTCCCAGCTCGTGGAAAAGAATCCCTTCGACTTGCCAAAATCAATGGTTCAGGCAGAAAATGACAGCCGTTGGAACATGATTGCACAGCAATTCAAGACAACGCCTGAGCAGCTTGACAAAATGATTGCTGCAAGCGGACAGGCAAAGGAAGACATGATCAAGCAGTGGGCAGGTGATACAGAGAAGGCTCTTAAGAGTCGCATCATTGTAGATGCACTGCTCCGTGCAAACAATATTTCCGTAACACCAGAAGAAATCGAGGAAGAATACTCGAAGATTGCAAATGACAGTGGAATCACTGTAGAAGAAGTCAAGGAACATTACAAGGATCCACGTGCAAAGGAATATCTGATTGACGATGCAAAGGAAAACAAGCTCTATGAACAGCTGTACAAGAAAGTAAAGGTACAGAAGGGTGACAAGGTTTCCTTTGAGGAACTCTTTAAGCTCGGACAGGAAAACTAATTAATTCCAAATTGCATGACAATTCAGACGGAATGTTGCACACTTGCCACATTCCGTTTTTTTGTTTACATTATATACAGTGGAGTTATTAATGAATGAATATATGAATGCACTCGTTCCTCACATCATAGAACGAAGCGGCAATGGCGAAAGAATGTATGACCTGTATTCTCGCCTTTTGCGTGACCGCATTATTTTTGTTGATGGAGAAATACGCGATGAAAGTGCCGATTTGGTCGTAGCACAGTTACTATACTTGGAAAGCGAAAACCCTGATAAAGATATCAACATGTACATCAATAGCCCAGGAGGTTCTGTAACCGCAGGACTTGCAATTTATGACACCATGCAGTATGTCAAATGCGATGTACAGACAATCTGCATGGGTCAGGCTGCAAGCATGGGTGCAATTCTTCTTGCAGGTGGAACTGTGGGCAAACGGTATGCACTGCCATCCAGCAGAGTTATGATTCACCAGCCGTGGGGTGGAGCACAGGGACAGGAAAGCGACATTGCAATTCAGGCAAAAGAAATTATCCGACTCAAAAAGCTTTCCATAAAATATTTCTCTGAACAGACAGGAAAAAGCGAAGAAGATGTTGCAAAAGACATGGAGCGCGACTTTTACATGTCTGCAGAAGAAGCAAAACAGTATGGCATTGTCGATCACATCATGATTAGCGCCAAAAAGGGAGATAAATAAACATGCGAGGATTTGGAAAAAGCGAACAGCAGTTCTGCGCATTCTGCGGTCGTCCTGCAGATGTAAATAGACGCGTTGTAAAATCACCATCTTCTGATGTATATATATGCGAAAACTGTGTAGCAGCTTGCCAGACTGTACTCAATGACGAACGTCACTCACTTACGCCCATTGACATGGAAGACGTTCCTTCTCCTCGGGAGTTCAAAGAATACCTCGATCAGTACGTTGTGGGTCAGGATTACGCAAAAAAGGTTCTGTCCGTTGCTGTGTACAACCACTACAAGCAGCTGTCCGTAAAGTCATCAGGACAAGGCAAGGAAGACATTAAGCTTGAAAAGTCAAATGTCCTTCTGCTCGGTCCTACAGGAAGCGGCAAGACTTTGCTTGCAAAAACCCTTGCACAAAAGCTCAAGGTTCCATTTGCCATTGCAGACGCAACAACCCTAACCGAAGCAGGTTACGTTGGCGAAGACGTTGAAAACGTCCTGCTCAAACTAATCAATGCAGCAGACGGAGATGTCAGTGCAGCAGAACGGGGCATCATCTTTATTGACGAAATAGACAAGATTGGACGCAAAGGTGAAAACACTTCCATTACTCGTGACGTGAGCGGAGAAGGTGTCCAGCAGGCATTGCTCAAGATTCTGGAAGGTACGCACGCTTCAGTGCCTCCGCAGGGCGGAAGAAAACATCCAAACCAAGAAATGATTGACATTGATACAACAAACATCCTGTTCATATGCGGAGGTGCATTTGTTGGTCTTGACAAAATCATTGAACAGAGACTTTCTTCTTCTTCAATAGGATTCGGAGCAACAGGAACACACCGTAGCGAAGAGTCCAGCATGGAATTGCTGAGTCAGGTTACATCGGACGATTTGGTAAAATTCGGCATCATTCCAGAGCTGATTGGACGTCTTCCAATCACATGTGCGCTCAAAGAACTTGACAGAGATGATCTGCTGCGCATCCTTACTGAACCGAAGAATGCCATTACAAAGCAGTTCATGACAAGCTTTGCCATTGACGATGTTGAGTTGACGTTCAACGATGAAGCCATTGCAGAAATTGCAGACATTGCAATCAAAAGCAAGACGGGAGCACGTGGACTTCGTTCCATCGTTGAAAAGGTACTGCTAGACATCATGTTTGAAATTCCAAGCGTAAAGGGAAAGAAAAAACTGACAATTACAAAGGACATTGTAAATCAAAAGGAAATTCCAACAGCAGAATCTCTTTTGATAGACCAGAAGACTGCATGAGTTTCTGACTAAAATGCCAACCAGTGCCTTTCAAAAACCCGGCTCCACCAGTCGGGTTTTCTTTTTGGCTGTATTACAATGTATTACAAAAGTATGCTGGAACCAGCAACCTTTAAAACTGCAAGACCAGTAAGGAAAACATCGGGTTCACGAACAGGTCTTATTTCTTGCAAATGGATGAAAGGAGCGCAACTGTTTTTTCTGCGGTCTTTTGCCATGAAAAGTTTTTTGCACAGTCAATGCCTCCGTCGCTCAAACGGGAACGAAGCTCCGTGTCAGTAACAATGCGCTCTATAGCAGAAGCAAATTCTTCAATATTGTCGCTATCAAAATACAATGCATTTTCACCTGCAATTTCATGCAGTGCCCCTGCTGATGAACAAGCGACAGGCAGGCCACATGCCATTGACTCCATGACAGAAAGCCCTACTCCTTCAGTAATCGAAGGGAAAATGCATGCATCTGCATTGTGATAGAGGTCTGGAAAATGATCATGCGGAAAATATCCCGTAATAAAAATATCGCTGGACGCAGTCGATGCACCAGCTTCCTTGTGGACGATAGAACCATAGTCCCCCTCACTGCCGGCAAGAACGAGCCGATGAGGCAAATGCGTACGCTCCTTAAACAGTGTAAAAGCCCGTATAAGTTCAAGATGCTTTTTTCTATCGTCAACCATGCGGCTTGCGTAAAGAAGATACGGTTTTTTTATGGCAAAGGGCTTTAGGTCCACCGAATTGCTGTCGCTTGCAATCGAACTTCCCGGATAAAACAGGCTGTGATTAATGCCATTGTAAATTACCTGAATGTTGGAACATGAAATGCCAGACTCTTCCAAATCTTTTCGAATGTATTCACTTGCTGCAATAATGCAGTCAACCCTTGAAAGAGCCTTTTTTATCCTCGTTCGGTACCATGAGTCATCTGTTTTTTCAAACAAATTGCTTACAATATCATTAATGACGGCAACACCTTTTATCTTAAAGTGGGCAGGCAAAATACGTGAGCCTGCAGGATATAAAATGACATCATAGTTGTTTTTCTTGCCAAATGAATTTACCTTGAACGCATGCCACAGGCGTTCAAGAGCAAGGCTGTCGGGAATATTTACGCTGGTAAAGGAAAAACTCTTATCTCCGTTGTACGTATATCTGTCAATTTCGGGTCCGAATAGCTCAAACTGAATGCCGCTATCCAAAGGAAGAGCAGGCACAAGAGACATAAGGTATGCTCCTAATCCAGATCGGCCATTATCGCAGCCAAATGTATCTATTCCAACTTTCATGGTACTAAAAGTATATCACAAAACAGAAAAAATGTGCTATAGTAAGGTCATGACAACAGATTTTAAACAGCTGGGCATTGAACAGCCTCTCTTAGACAGGCTTTCTGCCATCAACATTACGAATCCGACTGCCGTACAAAGCAAAGTCATTCCTCTTATTGCTGAAGGATCACATCTCCTATTTCAAAGCGAAACAGGAACAGGAAAGACCTTTGCCTATCTTTTGCCACTGATACAGAAATTTTCAAAAGAAGAAAATCCAAACAGGCAGATCCAGTTTCTGATTGCCTCCCCTACTCTAGAACTAGCCTCGCAAATACGAAATCAAATCAAATTGATTTCCGATTTAAAATGTACACTGCTCATCGGAGGATCACCATTAAGCCGCCAGATAGAAGCCCTGAAAGAAAAGCCTGCCATAGTCATAGGCGGTCCTGCACGCATTCTTGAACTGATTCACTTGAAGAAACTTAAGACAGACGGCATCAAAGCCCTTGTACTCGATGAAGCAGATCGACTGCTCAGCCCCGAACTGAGGGATGCAACGGAAGGTCTCATTGAACGGCTGCCAGAAGACATTCAGCTCATCGGGAACTCTGCAACCGTAAGCAATTACACAAAAAAAATTCTGCTAAAATCACGGAACAAAGACGACATCCTGCTTGTAGAACTGCCTGCAGAGGACATCCTTAGAAAGCGCATTACGCATTGGGCGATTTTTGCCGAACGAAGGGATAAAATCGATACACTCAGGGCATTCATTAATGCCGAAAAGCCAGAAAAACTCATTGTCTTTACCAGCAGATCAGATCAGATAGACAACATAGTTTCTAAACTGCAATGGAAAAAAATTGCATGTGCAGGACTAAGCGCAAAAACCGATAAAAAGAGCCGCAAAACAGCCTTTGACCAATTTAAATCAGGAAAAATTCCCATTCTTGTTACGACAGACCTTGCTTCCAGAGGCTTGGACATTCAGGGCATTACACATGTCGTGCAGATGGACTTGCCGGAAAGCGAAGACTTTTTCATTCACAGGGCAGGACGTACAGGACGGGCAGGAAAAACAGGCATAAATTGCGTAATTGGCGATGAACGCGAAATGACAAGATATGCACTACTTGAAAAAAAATTAAAGCTTACGGTATACCCAAAAGTCCTGTACGGGGGCAAAGTCATAGCGCCGGAATAAGGATTTCCGCAATCTTTACAAACAACGGAATCGTTACAACACAACCAACCGAAGTGGCAGTAACCATAAGTCCTGCATACGAAGCATCCCTGTCAAATATGCAGGCAAAAGAAGAAACACTCATGCCAATGGGGCACAGACTTGCAATGAGCACAACAAAAAGTATGTGACGCATGTCGGGAACAGAAGAAAACAAAGTCCACAACAGAACA
>JAFVDR010000150.1 GCA_017476165.1 Treponema sp.
CTCACCTTATGTTCCGCATGACAGGCTACAATGTTGTCTCGGAGCTTCAGAATGTGGCGGGAAGAAGCGATGTAATTGTCACTACAAAAGACTCCGTTTTCATTTTCGAGCTTAAAATGGACAAGGGACAGGATTTTGACACCGTGGCAGAAAAGGCCCTAACTCAGATCGACGCAAACGGATATTCCGACAGATTCAAGGTGAGCGGAAAGGAAATGTTCAGGACAGCCCTTGTTTTTTCCAGCGAGGGAAAGGGGCTGCTCGGGTGGAAGACGGTGTAAATTTTTTCTTTAACTTTTTGCAGAATCCTCATATATAATGCATGAGGAGGCGCAAGGTGAAGCCTACAAACTCACGGATGAGGTGAAGATGGCGGATGCAATCTGTGAAATCATGCACCTCCTGTGGTTCGAAAGGCTTTTGGACAATCATTTCGAGGGAGTCATTGCACATGCCACATACAAGATTTCCACAAGCAAACTCGAGGGAATAAACAACAATATCCTGACGAACGACAGAGATGAGTCTTGGGGTTTATTAAAAACAGTAAGCAAGCATACACATATATCCCTAAAAATGTCACATTTACGTGTTATAATAAAATCATGAAAGATGACAAACTGAGCAATATGTTTTCGCTGATGGAACTTCTTTGCAGACCACAGGGCTGTTCTGTAAGGGAAGCAATGAAAGAACTGCACTGTGCCAGCAGGACATTCTACCGCACGCTGAACACATTTGACGAACTTCACATTCCGTATGAGAAAAAGCCAGACTTTGACGGACCTACAAATTCTCAGCGTTATTTTATAGAACAAAAATATCAGAGCAAGTTCGGAGCAAAGATTCTCAGGCTTTCTACGGCAGAATACTTCCTGCTCAAATATCTTTTACGGAAAGATACACTTCTGCAAAACTCCACAATGATGCCTGTAGTAGACAGCATGAGGCAAAAACTCAACAGCCTGACTTTCTGCGACACAAAAGGAAGCGATGCCGCAATCTATGTTTCAGACAGACACAAGCGTAATTACGACAGGGTACAGCAGGAAATTTTCTGCAAGATAATGGAATCTCTGGAACGGCATGCACAGCTCAGCGTAAAATATACAGGAGCACCAGATATCAATAACCAGCGTACAGAAAGTGAATTCCTTCTTAATCCGTACACATTCCTTGACCACAACGGAGCTTTGTATGTCATAGGCGCAAGGAACGAATCGGAACAGCCACGCATATTTTCGCTAGACAGATTTTCGAGAGCCTCAATTCCAGTACCAGAAGTATATTATGACATTCCAGAAGGTTTTTCTCCTGCGGAATATCTTGCAGATACATTCGGCATTTACACTGGTGAAGAACCACAGCGGGTAAAACTCCTGTTTAAATGGCACACATGGACAGCAATAGCAGACAGGACATGGGGAAAAGACCAAAACTTTACACGCACAGAAGACGGTTCTTTTCTTTTAGAGTTTACGGCACGCGGAGGATATGAACTGGAATCGTGGATAAGGTCTTTTGGCGACGGGGTAAAAGTGCTTGAACCAGAGAGCCTTAGACAGAAAATAAAAGACACCCTTAAAGCCGCCTACGAGCAATATTAAAACTCAGCTTCGTGTTCTTTAAACAGATTCCAGTAACAGCGGATGTTCTCCAGCTCCGTCCATTTTCGAATAGTTACAGGACATTCATCCAAGTTGTAAATTCTTGTACGCTTCATGGAAACAAGAAACGGTGAATGTGTAGCAATTATAAACTGGCATCCGCAAGCCCATGCACACTCTTCTATATATTTTGCAAGCATAATCTGTCTTTCAGGCGAAAGACTGTTTTCCGGTTCATCAAGAAGATACAAGGCATTCTGCTGAATCTTTTCATAAAAGTATTGCAGAGCACTCTCTCCGTTGGAAAGTTCCCTTACATTATTCATTAAATTCTGCTTAACAAACTTTGATTTTGTCAGCTTGCAGACTGTCATACTCCTGTCAAAATCTTCCATGTTGCACAGCGTCCGTTTAGGAGTTCTGCGGATTTCATTATATTCCTCAAACAGTTTACTCCTGTTAAAGTCCACCTCCTGATTCACAGCACGGACATTCAGCATGTAGTTAAACACATCATCGCTTGCTATCATCATGCTTCCATGAGGAATATTTCCTTCCTTACGGAAAGAACAGGCGTCAAGATAAGGCTCAAAGAACGGACTTTTATTGTAAAGAGCTGTTCTGCCAAGATGCAGCTTTTCGGCAATGATGTTAAGGGCAGTAGTTTTTCCGCTTCCGTTACTACCGTAAAGGATTGTCACAGGCTCGTCAAAGCAGAAGCATTCCAGCTTTTTTTGAGGGAATATATTAAAAGGATAGAACGAACTGTAACAGGTCATGTTCACCATCCATTGCCACGGAATAAGAGCATCTGGAGGAGGATCATTATTAGGAAATATGAAGTTAGTTTCTTCCTCATCAGTAATAAATTTAAAAGACTTCAAATAAATCATAACAACACACCTCCTGATATACAGTTAAGAATCCTTCAACCAGTTTCTTAATACATTTGCAATATATTCAGGATTTTGATTTACAAGGTTTTGTACCCCGTTAGAAGTGTCAGTTTTTGTTTCCTCAGTAAATATCCCTAGACGTTTTCCAAAGTCTAACGTTTCCATTAAAACTGTCTGTTCTCGATTGATTTGTTCCATTCCAATCTCATAAGGAACTTTTGAAGGAGCATAAGTTCCAAGTTTTTTCATAGCCTTGCGAATCTTTTTCATTTCATCATCAGAAAGATGCAGGGCTTCAAAAAGCCTATCATAATTTGAATTGAAGGATGGCCCTATTTCAGCCAATAAAATTGCAACCTTTTCCAGTCCCGATAATACAGGTTTTGTTGTCTTAATAAATCTTCCCATTCTGTAACCTCCCGGCATTTACTACTAAAAGTATACACAACAGCTGTGACAGATTCTGGGATATATTTTACAATTAATTAAAAGCCAAGTTTTCGTTTTTCCAGTTCGTTTCTAAAAAACTTAATGGCAGAATCTAGCTTTGCAGTTGAAGGCAATGAGGAAGCTGTAAGACTTCGTGCAGAGGCAATACGCTGCAAGGAGTCCGCATATATCGTAGAAGCATCGGAGTAGCCAAGGGCAATAAGACTTCGAGCCTTTTCCGGCGTAAAGTTCAGCGTACCACAGAGAAGGTCACCCAAATCGGCAGAAGGTCTTATTACCGTAACATCAGACTCCGCCATGGAATACAAATTCACTTCGCTATCCCTATTCAAAGGAACAACTACCACATGAGTACACCGTTCCTCTTTCACAGGCAAAACAGGAATATTATTTTCAGGAACAAGTCCACCGTCATAGTAAAGACAGTCCTCTACACGTTCAGGCTTGAACACACCAGGAATGGCACTCGTTGCAAGCAATGCCTGCACGCAGGTTTCCTTTTTAAGACTGTTCAGAAGAAACGGAACTCCTGTCACATCGGGAAGTCTGGTACAGGTAGCATAGACATGCTTTTTACAGGAACTAAGAAAGCCCAAGTCAATTTCCCTGCTGATAATCTCACACAGACCGTCACGAGAAAAAAGACCATTGTAAAGGATGTTCCCAAGAATAGTACAAAAGTCAAGATTTTCACCTTCAAAAATTCGAGTGGTATTATCTGAAAGAATACGACTATCAATCTGTTCCGTCCAAATGCGTTCAGCAAGCTCTATGTCACCATTTGCAAACAGCACGGCATTAAGAGCACCCACAGACGTACCAGACAGCACAGAAAATGCAGAATCCAATCCAATCTTGCGAAGGTACTTCCACACTCCTATCTGATACGCCCCCTTACCGCCGCCACCAGCAAGTACAAGTCCAAGTTTTTGAACGTTCATAATCACCGGGCTTTTGTCATCAAGCGACCGCAACTGCTACACTTAGGAGAACCAAGACATGCACGCTTTCGGGTGTGACACGAAGGACATTCGTACATGTATAAAGCCCTGCCAGTCACATTCATCATCAGCTTTGTATATCCATTACAGTTGCATTTGGGTGCTCCAAAGGCAGCCTTCTTTCTTCTATGGCACATACTACATTCATAATTACTTTCCATTTAAGCACCTCCTGTTATAGTCGGACAAAGTTTCTTCCGCTAAGTTTGTACCCCTGCCAGTCAATAGATTTTCCACTGGCAGACATGTAGCCAAAAATTACAAGCAGAGTTCCGCACGGCTTACATGACAAAAACCTGTCGTTTATGCCGTCAACATAAAGTTTTAACTGCCGTGAAATCTGCTCAGTATCATCCTGTGCAAATGAAGGATACGTTACAAGAACATTCAAATCGCCAGGCTGTGTCTGCAACTGGGCAATTTCTTCAAGGCTTTTGGCAATGACGTTTTCATGCTCCAGGTGAACCGCAATGTGATTGACCCACACGGATTTTTTGGAGATGTTATCCTTCTTGTAGTAATAGATGGCATCGGCACAGTAATACTCACGGTGCAAGTCAATCTCGCTTCCAAGAGAATGCTTTATAAGCTCCACAACGCTTGAACAGCCTCCAGTCTGTCCGCCTCCGACAGCCCCAAGAACTGTACGAGTGTAATCTGGAGCACTGCTCCAAGTGCTTACAAGGGCATTCTGCAATCCACCTGCACCACAAGCCTGCTTCCATTTTTCAAAGAATAATTCTTCTGTTATTAGTCCCATGTCTCCCCCAATTCTTTTAAAGCTTCTTTTGCTTTCGGACAATCTCCTTTGGCAGATTTTCTAAACCATTCAACAGCTTTTGCAGAATCTTTAGTACAGCCAATGCCGTACAGACAGCACCTGCCTAAATTAAACATTCCGTCTGTACAATATTCAGATTTAGCAGCTTCCGAATACCATTTAAAAGCCTTTGCATCGCTTTTCCTACATACAAAACCTTCCTCATACATCCATCCAAGAAGATTATAATCATTCCAGTACCCTTTAAGGGCATATTTTTTTACAATATCAAAAGCTTTTTTCCTGTATTTTTTAATATCTCCAGTATCCTCACCTTTCTGTATTCTAAGAGCCTTGCGATAATAATTTACAGCAAGATTTTCTGATACAAGACAATGCTCGTAAGAATTGAGAAATCTTTCATTCCATTTTATAGCCTTATCTAAATCACCGGGAGCATTTCTCAGGCCGTAGCATACGCCAGCCAAAACTCCTCCAGCAACCTCATGCTGTTCAGCAGCTTTTTCAAAATACTCTATAGCCTTACTGAGGTCTTTCTGACAGCCTTTGCCCCAATAATAGCAGTTCCCAAGCTCACGAAAGGCAAGGCGCTCTCCCAGAGCTGCAGATTTTTCCAGCCACTCGAAAGCCTTTTCCATATCCTGCTCGCAACATCTTCCCACACTATAACTCAAACCTAAATAGTACTGTGAGTAAGGATCTCCGCCAAGGGTCGCTTTTTTAAACCACAAAAGAGCCTCGTCCCAATTTCTTTTTACACATTTACGAAATCCCCACTCATAACACATTCCTAAACTGCGCTGTCCACAGGAAGCTCCCTGCTCTGCAGATTTTCTGAACCACTCATAAGCCTTAGTTATATTTATAGTTTTTTGTGGTTTTTCCAAATAAAACTGTAAAAGGATTTGCCCTACAAAATCCTGGGCAAGTGCGTTTCCCTGCTCTGCAGATTTCAAAAACCATTTATATGATTTTTTCCAGTCGGACTTACAGCCGATACCTTCTCCACGGCATACGCCTATATAGTACTGTATTGTAGCATCGTGAGATTTTTTTTCTTCTTTTAGCAGTTCTTTCAAACTGTAATTCTGAATGATATAGTCCCTGATGTTTTTATCAATTCCAAAATATGGAAGTACATACTTGGTCTCTGTACCACAAGAAAGTACAGACTGTTCAAGCTGTCTTGTATAAACAGTCGTAAAATCAAATCTCTGCATTTGCGTTTTCTCCTTCTCCTATACTATAAGTCTACAACACAGCTGTGACAGATTTTGTCATATATTCTGCAAAACACAGAAATTCGTTTCTAAGCATTCCACAAAACGTGGACAGACTGTCCACGAAATGTTTCATGTCTAGTCACAAACCGTTTCGTATTATGCCACGCTTTGTGGCATGTCAGGTTACGATTCGTTTCATATCAGCCCACGTTTCATTTCGTATTACTCCACAGTTTGTTTCGTATTACGAAACGTTTCGTGTACAGCTATGAAACGAAAAATTTCCAAAAGAAACTGAATTTTTCACAGCACAGTCGCCTTTTTCAAACAATCAAGATAAAACCTTCATCTATTAAGCTAGTTCTTCATTAAGTTAAATTCGATTATTCAGTTTTCATATCCCTGCTCTTCTGCTTTCTTTATACCATTTAAAATCTTTTTCTTCATCTTTCTCACACCCATTTCCATAGTAGTAGCAATCACCTAAAGATTTCTGGGCAGCAGCATTCCCCTGTTTAGCAGATTTCTTATACCATTCAAATGCTTTATCTTCATCTTTTTTACAGCCAATACCAAAACGATAACAATCACCTAAACAACGCTGACCAATAGCATTCCCCTGTTCAGCAGACTTCTTGTACCACTCAAATGCCATATGCTCATCTTTATCACAACCTGTACCAAGCCTATAGCAACGTCCTAGCAGATACTGTCCCCAAGCATTACCTTGTTCAGCAGATTTCTCACAGCACTCAAATGCCTTATGTTCATCTTCATCACAACCTATACCATTCTCATAACAAATAACAATATAAAATTGCAAATTTACATCATGAGACTTTTCTTCTTCTGCAAGAAGCTTATCCATTCCGTAATTATTCATGATAAAGTCGTCAAACTTATCATTCAATTCGAGAGGAGAGTTTAGCCTTCCCCATACAAGTGTCAACAGGTTATACTTTCCCAAATGCTCAACATCAATTTCATTGAACTCTTTCACCATAAGAGTTTTGTCTGAAGATTCAGCAGAAACTTTTGTTCCACACTTTGGGCAGAACTTGGTACTAGCAGACAATTCCGCACCACAGTTTGAACAAATCTTTTTTTGACTTTCACCAACTTCATCTACCAAAGCTCCACCACAATATTTGCAGAACTTCCCACTTTCAAATTTTTCACCGCATTTTGAACATATTTTCATTTTTAAATCTCCGTCACTTTTTTTTCCTTAGCAGACTCATCTTTTATATTAATCTTATTTCCTTTATAAAAATTTATACTTACATTATTCAATTTTATAAATAAATTTTCCTGAATGGTCACATCCTCAGAAATAATATTAAGTTCCCTAACATTCAAAATATCACAAAAATCATCTTCTTTAATATTTGATTTTGCAACAATAATAATTTCACATGAAGAAGGAACTTTCCCTGATTTTTCCGTTAAAAGAAAAGAATTCTTCATTTTCGAAAAAATAAATTCATAATCATCTTTTTCTATAGTAACAGCAACTTTATTAGAATCTTCTTCAGATTTTTCAAACCCTTTTTTAGGTATAATATCGAAACAAATCAACAATCCTGCAAACGGAACTAGAAAAAGAATAACAACAAAAAATGTTCCAAATAGATTTAACTTCATAATATTTTCTCCACAAAAAACAGCCATAACCGCCAGTAAAATTGAAATATACATTAATATTGAGAATAGCAAGCGTTTATTATTCATCAATCACCTTCAGAAATACATAAATATCTTAACAACATAAAAATAAAAGCCCCAATAAAAATCCATACGGAAATTGAAGACAATAGAATCTGCATGGAAGATAAATTTTTAACTTTTAAATTCAGAAATTTTCCGAAATGAAACATCTCCAAAAAATTCCATAGTATAAGTGCTATAATACCTATAGCACAGTTAATTCTTGAAACAGAATAGCGTCCAGAATTCGAAGAAAAGATATTTTCATCATACTTACAAGCTTCAAGCTCTGGCAGTTTTCCATGATGATAGAAACCTTTTATTTCTTTTCCATAGTCACTTTGTTCAAAAGCATCTATAGCTTTCTCATATCTCTCAAACCAGTACTTAGAACCTTTAGCCATCATTACCCAAAGAATTGAAAATATAATTCCTATCCAGCAGATACAACTTGCAATACCATGCTGTTGCCAAGTCACAGAATTTTCATTTGAAGGAAAATACATTTCCATTACAATTTTTCCATACGCACCTGCCACCGCCAACAAAAACACTGCAAGAAATACAGAACGTTGCCAAAGATGTGAGATTTCAAAATCCCGACAACTCCAAATATTCTTATAAATATCTTCAGGTTTTATCCTGTATTCCGCATC
>JAFVDR010000151.1 GCA_017476165.1 Treponema sp.
AACCGTAACCTCCATTGTTAGAAACAAGCACTGATATTGCTTTGTTACGGGCTTTTTTGTCTGCCGAATATATTTTTTCGATGGAATCAGGATTTTCAGACCAGTCTTCTTGCAAGACTTCGTTGACAATGTGACTGATTTGTGTATATGAACATTTTTTTTCAAGAAATGCTTGTACTGCAATTTCATTTGCTGCATTAAATGCTATTGTATAGCTGTTTGATTTTTTAGCACAATCATAGGCATATTGCAAAAGAGGAAATGCATCCAATCGAGGAGGAAAGAATGTCATTGTGTTTCCTGCGAGATTGAATGGGGTCAAGTAATTTGCCTTTATGTCTGGCCATGTGAGTGCATCGAAAATTGGATGCCGCATGTCAGGATTTGAAATTTGTGCATAGAGCATTCCATTATGTGTACGAACCAGACTGTGGATCAAGCTTTGCGGATGAACTACTACTTGTACTTTTTCTGGGCTTATGTCAAAAAGCCTGCATGCTTCAATGACTTCCAGGCCTTTGTTTGCAAGTGTTGAACTGTCGATGGTTATTTTTTTCCCCATATTCCATGTAGGGTGATGTAATGCCTGTTCGACAGTTACATTTTTCAATTGTTCTTCTGTGAAATCTTTGAATGGCCCACCACTGGCTGTAATAATAACTTCCTGTATGTTCTGTTTGCCTGCCTGGTTTATTAGGCTGAATATTGCACTGTGTTCACTATCAACTGGTATAATGTTTGCCTTGTGTTCCTGTGCAATTTTCTTTACTACAGGCCATGCCATGACTACTGTCTCTTTGTTTGCAAGTGCTAAATCCATTCCTGCCTGCAAGACTAGTACTGATGGTTCTAGGCCTGCTGCTCCTGCAATACCGTTGACGGCAATGTCAGCACCACATGATGCTATAAGCTTCTGTATGCCTTGAATTCCCTCTTCAATAAATAATGTTCCTTGACAATCGAATTCTTTGCATAACGTTTCTAACATTTTTTTGTTATGCCCTGCAGAAAGCCCAACAATGCAGAAATCGTTTTTCATCATACGAACTATATCAATTGTTTGGCTTCCGATAGAACCTGTACAACCGAGAACAAGAATTTTTTTCATGAAAACGAGCCTCTTTTATTATGATAAAATCAAAGGACCATAGAATAGAACTAAGAGGAAATAATAGACAGGCGCTGCTAGTGATATAGAATCTACGCAATCTAAAATTCCGCCTCTGCCAGGAATGATGTTTCCAGAATCTTTTATTTTTGCAGACCGCTTTAAAATTGATTCTACCAAATCACCGACAATGGAGGAAAACGCTACGCATACGGCAAGGATACTGACTTTGACAGGAGAACCTTGAAATAAGAACGGCATGCAGAAATATCCTGCAAATCCTGCTGTCAAAGCCCCCAAAAAACCTCCTGCAAATCCTGCAATACTTTTATTTGGACTGGCTTTTATAAAGCCTCTGTTGTTCTTTCCAAACAGTATACCGAAAAACCATGCAAAGCTGTCGCACAAAAATACCATGAGCAGAAAAATTGCAATGGCATACGTTGATACGTCATGGCCAAAACGTGTCATGACTGTCATTCTTGAAACAAAAGTCAATAGGTATCCCGAATAGAGTACAATAAAAATAGAAAAAGATATTCGCTCAAGAGACTCATTGAATGTTTTTGCTGTTACAACTTCCGTAAAAAGTATGAAAAGAACTGAAATGATAAATGCATATGTTATAACTTCATTATTAGTGCCAGGAAAGTATAGGTTTTGAAAAAAAGTCGGTATGACTTCATAAAATGCAGCAATCAACGGAATGAAAACAGCGGCCATAATGATGTACATTCTGCGCATGAGAGCAACTTTTGTAGAAAAAATGTTATAGGCTTCATTTGCCGACATACAACAAACCAGACATATTAAAGCGTGTAAAGCTAAATGGTTATGAAATTTGATAAACACGATTGACAGGATAAGTGGCAGCCCTACAATGAAAATTCCCAATCGTGCTATTAATTTTCTGTTCATACTGGTACTGCTCCAAATCTTCTTGTTCTGTTTTGGAATTGTTTTAAATCAGAAATAAAGTGTTCTTTTGTATATTCCGGCCATAGTGTATCAGAAAATACAAGTTCTGCATAAGCTGAATGCCACATAAGAAAATTGCTTAACCGCTTTTCCCCGCCTGTACGTATTAGAAGATCCAAATCTGGAAGGTCTGGTACATCAAAATATGATGAAAAAGATGATTCGGAAACAGAATTGAAATCAATATTTGTTGCAGCCATTTTTTTTACGGCACGTATGATTTCATCCCTTCCACCATAATTAATTGCAAGATTCAATGTTAGTCCTGAAAATTTTTCCGTGTCGTGCTCTGCTTCTTTTATATCATTTTGAATGGCTTTTGGTAAACCTGAAATATCCCCAAGGAGTTTTATGCGTATTTGATTTTCTTTATAAAAAAGAAGTTCTTTTATT
>JAFVDR010000152.1 GCA_017476165.1 Treponema sp.
CGAACATTCATGGATACAACAGGGCTGTTGTATAAGCTTTTAAGAACATCGACATTGCAATCCTGCGCTGGCCGGTCGGATGCTTTGCCGATGAATATCACTGGAAAGATGGAATCGGACCAAAAGAAAACAGAAAAAAAATGATAAACACCCACTGGGGCGGCGTTGTAGAAGACAACAGCTTTGGAACTCATGAATTTATGGGACTTTGCGATGAATTGGGATGCAAGCCATACATCTGTGGCAATGTAGGAAGTGGTTCCGTGCAGGAAATGGATGAATGGATAGAATACATGACATTCAGTGGTGAAAGCCCTATGGCTCGTTTACGTACAAGCAATGGCCGCAAAGATGCATGGAAACTCCCCTACTTTGGTGTCGGCAACGAAAACTGGGGTTGCGGTGGCAATATGCGTCCAGAATTCTATGCCGATCAGTACAGACGCTACCAGACATATGTCCGACAGTACGGCAATGATAAAATCTTTAAAATTGCAGGCGGACCTAATGTAGACGACTACAATTGGACTGACGTCTTGATGAGCAATGCTGGAAAGCTCATGGACGGACTTTCCCTTCACTATTATACGTATGAGGATTCATGGGAAAACAAAAAGTCATCCACAGGTTTTGATACGGAAGGCTGGTATAAAATAATGAAGAACGCATTCCGCATGGAAGAACTTGTACGCCGCCATGGAGAAATCATGGACAAGTACGATCCTGAAAAAAAAGTTGCGCTTGTTGTCGATGAATGGGGCAACTGGTTTGCAGCAGAGCCCGGAACAAACCCCGGCTTCCTGTATCAGCAGAACTCTGTCTGCGATGCAGTAGTTGCAGGCATTCACCTAAACATATTCAACAATCACTCTGACCGTGTTCGCATTGCAAACATCGCGCAGGCTGTAAACGTTCTGCAGGCACCGGTTCTTACCGAAGGAGACAAGATAGTCCTTACTCCTACATGGCATGTATTTCACATGTACAAAGAACATCAAGATGCACAGCTTTTGGGAACAACATTCGCAACTCAGGGTGCCGGCATTTATGACGATAGGAATGAAAAAAACATTGTTGTCCCTGGTTTAAGCGTCTCTGCATCAGAAAAGAAAGACGAGAAAACAGGCAAGACAAAGTATCTCGTCACAATTGTAAATCCAGATGTGAAAGAATCAAAAGACATAGAAGTAGGATTTGCACAGTTGAAGGGTACTATTGATTGTGCAAAAGCAACAGTCATAACAGGAGAAAAGATGAACTCCATAAATACATTTGAAAACGGAGATGCAGTTGCTGAAAAAACGCTGGAGTCAAAGATAATCGATAGGCAGACTGTTGCAGTGCATGTACCAGCACATGCCGTTGCATCAGTTACAGTATATGCTTGAAGCACAGCGTGGACGATTTTGTCCTGAATGTGAAATACGGGAATTACAGACTCGTATCACAAAGGAAAAGATTGAACATGATATTGCAAACATGGTGCATGTAGACGGGGTGACTACGCCCGATCATGTCTATGAAAAACGGATTGAAACCTGTCGTTCATGTTCATCCTTACAGGCAGAAATCTTATGTTCAGAATGTGGTTCGTATGTTGCATACAGGGCAAAGATACTGTCAGCAACATGCCCCTATCCAGGGAAAAATAAATTGCTTTAAGAAGTCTTTTAGCACAGAGGATTAAAGAATGAATACAAAAGTAACGGTTGTAAAAGATTTTACAAAAGGAAAAGTAGATGACAATCTTTTTAGTTCTTTCATAGAACATTTAGGAAGAGCTGTATACACTGGCATTTATGAACCAGGACATCCAGAAGCAGATGAACAGGGCTTTCGCAAAGATGTCATAAAGCTGGTTAAAGATTTAAATGTTTCACTCGTTCGATATCCGGGCGGAAATTTTCTTTCCGGTTACAACTGGAAAGATGGAATAGGTCCCCGAAACAAACGCCCCGTCAGGCTTGATCGTGCATGGCACACCATTGAAACGAACCAAGTAGGCATTGATGACTTTTATGACTGGACGAAAAAAGCAGGAACTCAGATTCTCGGGGCTGTAAACATGGGGACTGGTACACCGCAGGATGCTGGAGACATTGTTGAATACTGCAACTTTCCTGATGGAACCTATTGGAGCGACCTGCGTGCTCAAAACGGTCACAAAGAACCATACAACATAAAGTACTGGTGCATCGGAAACGAGATGGACGGTCCTTGGCAGATATGCCATCTCGATGCAAACGATTACGGAAAAAAAGCTCTTGAAGCAGCAAAAATAATGAAATGGACGGACGATTCAATAAAAGTAGTCGTATGCGGCAGTGCAACATCATCCATGCCAACATATCCAGAATGGGACAGGATTGTCCTTGAACATACCTATGACATGGCAGATTACATTTCCATTCACCGTTACTTTGAAAACTATGGTAATGACGATGATTTTCTTGCTTCTTTCTATGACATGGATCAGTTCATTACAACCTGTACGGCTACATGTGATTATGTAAAAGCTCTCAAGCGCAGCAATAAAACTATGTACCTTTCATTTGACGAGTGGAATGTATGGTATCAACAAAAGCAGACACCTCATCCATGGCAGGAAGCTCCTCGCATTCTTGAAGACAATTA
>JAFVDR010000153.1 GCA_017476165.1 Treponema sp.
GAAGGAATGTCAGGCTCTGTTCCTTTTGTTCGTAAAGCCTGTTCTGTTCATATCTCTTGCATTCATTGCTTCTTCTCTGTTGAGGTATGAAGGAATCTTCAAAAAAAGCAAAAATGCATCGTTGACAGTGCTTGCAACATTCCTTTTGCTTGTGGACTTGGTTGTTCCTTCTTTTATAGAAACGGTCTGGTACTACAAGGTAAATGCTATGGCATGGATTGCCTCCTCTGCTATATATGTTGCAGTTGCGGTTGTACTGGCAATAGTGTCGAGAATTCAGGGCAAATCAGAATAAATCGGCATATATTACTAGACATAACATAATATTTTCTGATAAAATATTTGCTATGCTTATATGAGTGTTTACAAACTGAAACACCAGAGGAGGAGCATTGGCAGACAATAAGGGTATGCGCGTAAATGAACAGATACGCGTGCGAGAAGTCAGACTCATTGATGATGAAGGTAACCAGCAGGGAATTGTTCCAACGTTGGAAGCCCTCAGAATGGCAAAAGAGCGTGAGCTCGACCTTGTAGAGGTCTCACCAAACGCAAATCCACCAGTATGTAAAATTCTTGATTTCGGAAAATACCGGTTTGAACAGGAGAAAAAACTCCGTGACTCCAAGAAAAACCAGAAAGTATTGAAGCTCAAGGAAATTCGCATGCAGCCAAAGATAGGCTCTGGCGACCTTGACACGAAAGCAAAGCATGTTCAGGAATTTCTGGACGAGGGTGACAAGGTGAAGGTAACTATCCGTTTCCGCGGACGAGAACTTGCACATACGGAACTCGGTTATGATGTCCTGAAAGAGGTTGAAAAGAGGCTTACCGAAGGTTCTTATGTCATTGAAAAGCCTGCCATGATGGATGGGCGGTTCATGTCAATGACATTAGGCTCAAAAGCCAAAAAGTAGAGGTTTTTTATTATGCCTAAGATGAAAACAAAGAAATCTGCTGCAAAAAGATACAGTCTTACTGGCAGCGGAAAAATCAAGTACAAGAAAATGAATCTTCGTCATATTTTGACAAAGAGATCACCAAAGCGCAAGATGCATCTTCGCCATGCTGGAATCCTTTCTGAAGACTCAGCAAAGAGAATTCGTAAGCAGATGTTGCCTTACGGTTGATAGGAGTTAAAGAATGTCAAGAGCTATTGATGGAACAAAAAGAAAGAATCGCCGTGCAAAGATTTTAAAGCTTGCAAAAGGTTTTTATGGTGACAGGAAGTCAAACTACAAGGCTGCAAAAGATGCAGTTGTAAAGGCTCTCGATCACGCTTATTCTGGACGTAAGAATAAGAAGAGAGATTACCGTGCATTGTGGATTGCTCGTATCAATGCAGCTGTAAGGGATCAAGGCATTACTTACAGCCGCTTTATTGACGGTCTTACAAAAGCTGGTGTTACTCTCAATCGTAAAGCATTGAGCAATATGTCTATTGAAGACCCAGTTGCATTCAAGGCTGTTGTCGAAGTAGCAAAGAATGCCATAAAGGCATAAGGATGCATGTATGATTTCTCTCGATCAAGTTTTGATGTTACAGAAAAAGGTGGAAACTGCTGTTGAACGAATTGCTTTCTTGAAGGGGCAGATTGAACAGCTGAAATCTGAAAACGATGCTTTGCACACAAAATGTGCAGAGCTCACAAAAGCGTTGGATGAAAAAACGGAGTTAGTTTCTTCCCTTGAATCTAATCAGGGCAAGATTGAAGAAGGAATCTTAAGTGCATTGAACCGTCTGGACACTGTTGAAAATTCTCTGCTGGACGGTTCTGCATCATCTGAAGACTCTGGAAATGCTGTTTCGGCAGATCCTCAGTCTCAGGTTTCGTTTGACCAGCAGGCACCACTGAGTGCTGAACAGTCGGAAAATAATGAAGAGCCGTCGGTACAGGCTGCTTCTGATTCTCAGCAGGCACCTTTTAGATATGAGATTGTACCTGATGAAGATACGTCCGATGATGAAGAGTCTTCGAATGAAGGTGTAGCTGAGGAATCTCATTCTGCACAGGGGTCTGACAACAGTGCAGATTCTCTGAATGGGCAGTTTGATATTTTTTAACGTGGAAATCTCCCATGGGAAGACTTCAGATTGATATTTTAGGAACATCCTTCGCTGTACAAGCCAGCGAAGATGATGTATATTTGAAAAAGTTGCTTTCCTATTATACACAGATTACAGATTCAATAAAAAAAACAAATAGTCTGAAAGATCCTATGCAGGTAAGCATTATGGCGGGCATTACACTTGTGGATGAGCTTTATAAAGAAAAGCAGAGGAATCTTTCTTATTCAAAAGCACTAAACAATTCAAATGATGCAGAAGCAGAACGTCTTACCATTGAAATGATAAAAAAAATAGACAAAGTTCTTTCATAGTAGTGTACAATGCAATCTTATTCTATTTGGGTAGACGCAGATTCCTGCCAGTCAAAAGCAAAAGACATGCTCTTGAAAACCGCAAAGCAACATGACGTACCTGTCATCTATGTTGCAAATAGACCTATTCCGTTTTCAGTGGAAAGTCCTCTTTTTTCGATGGTTGTCTGCGAGAAACGAAAGGACGAGGCTGATGCATACATAATAGAACACTGTACTGTGCAGGACATTGTGGTGACACGGGACTTGCCGCTTGCACATGTTATTTTGGAAAAAAAAGGTACTGTCATGAATGATAGGGGTGTTGTTTTTACACAGAAAATACTGGATAGAATGCTAAAGGAACGAGAACTGAGCATGCAGATGGTTGCTCTGGGCATACGTAACGGCAAGTTCAGTACGTATTCAAAAGAGGATGTAGAAAACTTTTCAAAAACCTTGATGAATCTTGTTCAAGAACGTTCTTTATAACTGCTTTGTTTCGGCAGTCACGTCTAGCTTAAGTCCCTGTTGATTGCTTCGATGCGATCTATTACCTGAAAGAATGCTTCTACGATTTCAGGGTCAAACTGATGTCCCGATTCTTTGGAAATTTCTTTAAGGGTATAGTCCAAAGGCCAGGAATCTTTGTAAACGCGTCTGTGGCGAAGTGCATCGTACACATCTGCAAGGGCAACGATGCGAGCAGCAAGCGGAATTTCAGAACCTACCAGTTTTTGCGGATTGGTAATTGGAATCTTTGTTTCTGGGATGTATTCCATGTAATCAAAATTTTCTGGATATCCCTTGAAACCTCCGTCCCAACGGTCATGGTGGTGCAAGCATACTTCAAATGCCATCTTGTCAAGTTCGCTTTCTGCGGGGGTAAAAATCTGTGCACCAATGCAAATGTGTCCGCGCATGACGGCACGCTCGTCATCATCAAGTATACCTTGCTTTTTAAGGACTTTATCGGCTACGGCAACTTTTCCTACATCATGACATTTTGCGGCAAGCTTCAAGTTGTCACGGAATTTGTTGCGTTCTGCTTCTGGAATGTGCTTGTTTGCTGCGTAACGGTCATATATTTCCAATGAAAAACAGGAAACCCGCTCTACATGTGCTCCCGTTTCACGAGGATCCCGATAGTTGGCCATTTTTACCAGACGTTCAACAAGTTGTTTGGTAAGATAAGCATATTCGTAAATTTGTACAACACTTGCTGCGAAATACGAAACATAAAATTCAGCTTCTTCCGAAAAAGGTATGACATTACCGGCTTCATCCTGCGGATTGATAATCTGTAGGATTCCAAGAACCTTGCCATTTGTCATGATGAGGGGCAAAGTCAGCATCGATTTTGTATGGTAATTTGTACTTTCATCATTATAGCTGTCAAAATTGTAAGGACGAAGTTCTGTTTTTGCTTCATCGAGGTATTCATCCATGTTGTAGACATCAGGAATGTTGACGGCTTTCTTGTACAGAGTGCTGTAGCCGGAAATGGAATGCGTTGTTGCAACTACAGAAAATGAAACATACGGAAGCTTTTCGCCTGGAGCTAAACGTTTCTGTTGTGTATCATTTTGGCTGTATTTTATTTTTAACTTATTTTCGCTTTCGTTATATTCATAAATGGAACCAGCATCAGCATTAACGATTTCACGTGCGGCGGTAAGAATGTTTTCCAAAAGAATATCAACATCCTTTATGTGTCCCAGCTTGTCTCTGAGAATTGCAATTTGCTGAAGCTTTTGGCTTCTGGTTTCATCGTTCATCATAATGCCACCTTTTTTACGCAGTACTTTTTCTTTATACTTGTAATTTTATGTGAAAAATCTATATTATGCAAGAGTTAATTTTTTGCAATACTGAAAAAAAGATTGGACCTGCACCGTGTGCAGAGTCTGGCAGGATATGTAACCCAAACTCTGTTTTTTCTGCACTTTTCAATACAGATTGCACGTCAAAGTCCTGCATTTTTTCAATATTTCCGTCAAAATCTGTCATGTTTCTTTCAAATATGTTGTTTATTTCCTCTGTTGAAACAATATGGACATCGTTAAATTTCTTTAAGAGTCTAGATACCACATCGTCATTTTCCTTTACAGAAAGGGCGCAAGTTGAATACACTAAGTAGCCTCCTTTTACAAGAAGGCGCCATGCCGAAGAAAGCAATGCCCACTGTTCTATGGCAAGTTGCTTTGTACGAGAAGGAGACCAGTTTTTCAGATATTTGTCATCGAACAGGACATGTCGTTCGCTGGAACATGGGGCATCCAAAAGAATGCAGTCATAAGATTCTGTTTCCCGGCGACACCATGTAGCTCCATCACTGCAACTGATGGTAATGTGCTTTGCCCGTTCTTCTGGCAATGTTTGTGAAATGACTTTCGTTAAGCGATTTTTTCTTTCGGAGGAACGTTCGTTGCTGTACAAAACTGCATTCTCGGAAAGGTTTCCTGCAAGGACAAGCGTTTTTCCTCCTGGAGCTGCACATAAGTCCAAAACCTTGCTGGCAGATGAAACTGGCAGGCATAAGGCTGCACAGACACTTGCCGGGTCGAGAAAATATGACTGACTGCCAGAAAAATCGAGTTTGACATATACTCCTTCAGAAAGGAGGGCTTGTTTTAATTTGTTCCAACGATTGCCATACATTTCTTGATAGAATGTGTCAAATCCCTCACTGCCACGCAATGCTTCTTTCTGTTTCATTTGAACTGCTCCCTGTAAGATTTCCAGACTTCTTCAAACTGATGCAAACGTTCCTGTTCGCTTCCTTTTTGCTCCCGCTCACTTACGGTAGCAATGAATGGTTTTCCGTTATTTGCAGAATTCTGTTTGACTGAAAGGATTCCTGCTGCAATCTTGTATTGTATGACCTTTTTTTCAGCTTCATATACCTTTTGAGCGAATGATGGGTTTTTCTGGCATTCATGGGCAAGTACTTCGAGAACACTTGCAAATTTTTTTTCACTCAACATGAGAATGCAGACTCCTGCATTCACAGCCATGATTGCGGCTTTTTCAGGGGCATAACCGTTATTTTGGAGAGCTGCCATAAAAATGTCATCACTTAAAATCAGTCCATCATAGCAAAATGTATCGCGGAGCATGTCGGTGCACCAGAAGGTGCTGAGACATGCAGGAATGCAGTCCATGGTATCTGTTGCCGTATGTTCCAAAAATTCTTTGACTTTTGCGTGAGACATGAGTATTCCTGCAGGCTGTGCTGCAGATACTAGAAAAAAAGGTATGAGTAGTTCTTTGTACACATCATCTTTTGACATGGAAATTTCGGGAAGTCCCGAATGAGGATCAACATTTGTGTTTCCGGGAAAATGTTTGATGATGCAGTGTATGTTGCCTTGTCGATATGCATTGATGCATGCAATGCTGTATACGATTGTTTTTATGCTGTTACCATAGGAACGATCGTCTAGGAAATCATCGTTTTCGCTGGTTATGGGTTCTGTTACAGGTGCAAGATTCATGTCAAAGCCTAAAGCTGACATTTGCAGTGCCTGCATCTCATACAAATTGAAAGCCTGACGTGCAGAATAGAGGGTTGCTACTGTTCGATTTGAAGGAAGCGGAACAGTAAGCTTTCTTAGGCGATTGACGGAACCTCCTTCTTGATCAATGGCTATATATGGACGAATAATGTTGTGTTCACTGCAATAGGAAGCTATGGATGAAGTAAATGCAATGACTTGCTGGGCTGAATCGGCAATGTTGTAGCTGAAAAAAAGGCATCCTCCGGGAACGACAGGAACACTGTCATTGGAATTTTTTGCTTTTATGTATTCAACAGGTGCATACGTTTCGTTTCCCTGAATGTTTACGAGAAAAAGCTGTGCAAGTTGCTGATGCAAGGGTAGTGAATGCAGGTATGATTCAATTGCATCATCCAAAGATGTTTTTGCTGTAACAGTATGCTTAAAAGAAATAGTCTTTGCATGCAAAACAGATATCATGCAGGTAGACAAAATAAAAGTGAAAAAAAATTTCTTCATCGCATTCAGTATAATCAATCACTCTTTTTTTTACAATAAAGATTTGATATACTGGATACATGAAAAAAATCATTATTGTTACCGGTGCGTCTAGTGGTTTGGGAGTATGCTTTGCACGTCAGCTCAGCAAGGAAAGTGCAGATTTTAGACGTTGCAACAAAACGGAATGTGCATCAGATGAAATTTGGTTGCTTGCACGGCGAGAAGACCGCCTTCTGGATACAAGACAGCAGATTTTGCAAGATGCTGCAAACTATGAAAAACCTGAATACTATCCTGCTGTAAAAGTGTGTCCTGTTGATTTAAGTGGCAAAGCGGGAGCGGTTTCAGTAAAACAAATGCTTGAACAATATCAAAAGGAAGAGCCTTTCTTTCAGATTTCTGTCCTTGTAAACAATGCAGGTTTTGGTACGTACGGGGAATTTGCAAACACGGATACTGAACGGGAAATGAATATGGTTGATGTAAACTGTACGGCTCTTACGGGCATTGTTGGCTTTGCTCTTCCATGGTTAAAGAAAGGTTCTCGACTTATTAATACTGCAAGTCTTGCTTCGTTTTTACCGCTGGGGAATTTTGCTGTTTATGGGGCGACAAAATCCTACGTTTTGAGTTTTACGGTTGTCCTTGCTGCTGAATTAAAAGGAAAAGGAATTTCCGTAACGGCACTATGTCCTGGTCCCGTCAGCACGGAATTTGCTGATGTAGCATCTAAAGGTGCGCGGAAAGAAGTTCGACATGGGCTTTCTCCTGAAAAAACAGTTGCTCATTGTCTAAAAAAATCAAGAAAAGGAAAATTGTATGCAATAATGGCTTTTAACTGGAAGTTTCAGGCAGCTGCAAGTCGATTTGTAGGACGATATGTGGGAGCTTGGTTTACCTATGCATTCTGCAAGCGCCCAAGCAATTGAGTTTTTCGAAGCACCTTTATGCGCTCATCGCTTTCTGAAAGGTTGTCCCGTTCAGACTACTGCATGAAAATAACGTTTTTTCTTTTTCGATACTGATGGAACTGTCAATTACAAGGTGTAAAAATGATATGATGCCGCTTTTATCATCGTAAGCGGCCTTCCATCTGTTTTTTCAAAAACTGTTGGCAAGTTCGTGATGTTTCCGTACAACGAAGTCCACAGTATGGCCCGCTCACAGTACCAGGCTTTGCGTTTTTCCAATGGAGTTCCATAGCTTGCAGTGCCTCGTGATATGGTACCAATGGGTCTATGTCTGACAGGGCGAGATCTGCATATAATGGTGCTGTTACTGCAGTCCTTAAGGTTCTTGTAAGGCAGGGAAACTCTAGTCCTCCAGGAATGGGATCGCAGGTGAGTCCAATATGAGCTTGAAGAGCCATGGAAGCCGCGTGTTCCACCTGCTTTCCGTTTCCATCCATGAGCCATGTAATTGCACCAGATGCCATTGCACAGCATACGCCACTTTCTCCTGCACAGCCAATCAAACCTGTTGCATGACAATGTGTATATGCTATTGCTCCCAATGCAGCGGCGACTATCAGCGATTCGATGAGTTTTTCATGAGTACAATGAAACTTTTCTTGAACTGCCTTAAGGGCTGAAAAGAGGTATCCGCCTCCAGTTCCCATCGGTCCAGGAACAATCTTGAA
Source organism: Treponema sp. (assembly GCA_017476165.1). Lineage (GTDB taxonomy): Bacteria > Spirochaetota > Spirochaetia > Treponematales > Treponemataceae > Treponema_D. Next base: position 8,002 of record JAFVDR010000153.1, read on the forward strand.
GCCTGGAAGTTTTGCATTTACTGCAAAGGCATAGTCTAGTATTTTTTCTGTAAGAGAATCTTGTATTATGCTTTTTTTTGTCTTGTACATATACCAGTTTTTTCCATATATAGGGAGTAGCGGTGTGGCTTCAGCTTTGGCAATGCCTTTAATTTCGAGGGAATGGATTTGTCTGTCTAAAATTTGGGATATCGTTTCAAAGTAGTCTAGAATCCTTTGTCTTTCCCATCCTGAAGAATTTTGCTCGTAAAGAATTGCTGCTTCGCAAAATGAAATGTTTTTTTCTGATGCAATGGTTCTCCATTCTTCAACAGTCTGAAAAAGCTGGGGTTTCTTTCGTGCAGTTGTCACGACAGGGAGGAGGGCAGGGAGTATGATGCAGTGGGCATCTGTGAAAAATCTTTTTACGGTGGAACACTGTACTGGTTCATCAAATTCAAGGAAAAAAGCTTCATTTCCGCTGTGTTCTGGACTTGCATAACTGCTGATTGCTACGACATGGTCTTCGTACATATTCATGAAAGAGTCTGCTTTAGATTTGTTTACATTATCTCCAAAAACAAGAATTGCATGGGTATCTGCCTTCCATTCTACAGGATAGCCCTGTATATCATAGGTTGAAACCATACCTCCTCCAATGGATTCTGCTGTTACTGAAACCCTTGCACCCTGCTTTCCCGTAAGTTTAATGGTAATGCTTCCCGCTTTGTCATGATTTTTTTGTCGTGGACGAAATGCGTAGGTTATTCCTCTTTTGTTAATTTCGTCATACACTGAAAAAAGCCTTTCATCGTCAGGGGAATAGTCCAGTATGCCTCCGAGAAGCCCTCTGTCTTCCATCATGTTTCCGAGATTTATGAAGTTCTCATGATCTGGATTGAAAAAGAATGTGACAGAAGTCGGCTCCTCTCCTAAAGCGTTTCTGGCAATTCGTGCGACACGGCTCATTCCTGCAAAATTACTGCTGCTTCCCGGTTGCATGATGGGACCGAACACATCATTAAAAAAATCAGGGTAGAATGTTTTTTTCATTGCCGCTTTCCTTTATCATACGTTTTAATTTTGCGTTCGCAGATAGCCATGGCTTGCTCAAGAATAAAGCAGATAATCCAGTAAATGAGTGATACGACTATGTAAATTTCAAAGAACCTGAATGAGCGGGAAGCTACTATCTTTGCACCTGCCATTAAGTCTACAATTGAAATGCTGAATGCAAGGGATGTATCTTTTACAAGAGAAAGAAGGGAATTTCCTAGCGGAGGCAGTGCAGTGACGAATGCCTGAGGAAGTATAATGCGGCGTAGTGCCTGAAATGTGGTCATGTGAACGCTGTAGCAGGCTTCCATCTGTCCTTTGTCAACAGATTCTAGTGCACTTCGGAATGTTTCTGACATATATGCAGCGGAATTCAATGAAAAAGCTGTGAATGCATATACCAGTTTGGGAATGGCATTAGGATTGTATTCTATTCCGAAGAGTTCAGAGCTGTTTTTTGCAAGGAGCGGGAGTCCATAGTATACGAGATACAACTGCACGAGCATTGGAGTTCCACGTATGAATGATACATAGAGGCTTATGAATTGTGATGCTATCCGAATTCGAAAAAAGCGTACAAGGGCCAACAGTATGCCTAATGCACATCCTATAGCACAGGAAACGAGAGCCATGAGTACTGTTATTGGAATGTACCTGATTATTTCAGGTACAGAGGAAAGCATAAACTCCAGTTCAAACATAACGGGACTCCTTACTATCAATCACATTCGTTATAATGTGCCCCTTACTTCTTTACAGGGGGAACGGAATAGTCTTTTCCAAACCATTTGATGGAAATTCGTGAAAGTGTTCCGTCTGCTATTATCTCCTGCAAAGCTTTGTCTACAAGTTCCTTGTATTTCTGCCCATTCTTGTTATTTGCAAAAAGAAAATATGCAGGAGCTGTATCCTGCTCATCAAGGACTACCCAGTCCAAGGGAAGATTGTTTTCTTTTGCATACGTATCAGTAGTGACAGGATCTGTTAACGTGGCATCTACACGTCCGTCTGCAATGTCTTTGAAGAATACGGCTGCGTTTCCATCGTTGTATTGGACTTTTATGGGATTGCCATTTCTGCGATTGTATTCTTCAAGCCATGTTGTATTGTAGCTTCCGACACCTGCCGTCACTGTTTTTCCATGCAAATCTTTTGTATTCTGTATGTCAGTTCTGCCCTTCTTGAATGCTATGACGGAATATCCATAGAAATATGGATTGTCGGCAAAAAGATATTTCTTTTCGCGTTCTGCATTTTTTGAAATTTGACTTGCCATGATGTCAAATTTGCCTGATTCCAAAGCAACAAAAATGCCATCCCATGCGGTTGGTTCAAAGCGGAACGTTATGCCTGGTATATGTTAAGCAATTGCTTTCATTACATCAATGTCATAACCGTCTGCTTCACCTTTCTTATTGACAAAATTGTAGGGAGGGTATGCTCCCTCTGTGCCTACTGTTACAATCTGTTCTTTCGGAATCTTTGTTTTCTTCGGTTTTGCTCCAACTGTAATAGAAGATGCTAAAACTGTTGCTACTAAACCGATAAGTATTATTTTTTTCATGTTACGCTCCTGTATTTACCTAGTTTGTTTATATGTTGTTTCGGATGGTAATGCGAGATGCTTGTTTTGGTCAATAGGATTCTTTATAGTTTTTTTTTATTGGATGCAATAGAAATTTTGTATAATAAAACCTATTGAAGTAATAGGTATGCAAATGGTATAACAAGCCTAGCTTGCAACTAGGTGTAGTAACGGAAAACCAATTATTGGAACGTAAGAAAAGATCTTTTGTACACTATTTTATTTTACGAAGTGCATGTATGCACACGAAGGAGTTTTATTATGAAAAAAAATTATGTAACATTGATTTCAATGGCTGTTTGTGCATTTGCATTTTTTTCCTGTTCAAAAAAAAAGGATGTAAAGGACTGTCGTCCTGTAATAAAAATTGCCTGTGCACAGGACGAAGGTGTAATTAGTTTTGTTGATGAAAATGATCATCTTACAGGTTCTGAAGTAGAAGTATGGAGAGAAATTGCAAAGCGAATACCTGAATACAATATTGTTTTTATTGCCACAGGACAAGATGATGTTCGGGTTGGACTCCAGACGGGCAACTATGATGGTTCTATAGCGGATTTTTTCCTTACGAAGGAACGCCTCGAAAAATTTAGGATTCCACTAGAACCTTTGGATTTTACATGGACAGGCATGTTGATTCGCAAGGAATATGCAGATGGCGTAAATTCTCTTTCTGCTCTGGCAAAAAAACAGAATCAAGGACTTACCATTGCCCCACAATGTTCTGGCTACGGTTCAACGTATATTCTTGAAGTATATAATGAAAACAATCCTGACAATAAGCTTGTATACGATACAACTTCTGAGCAAACATGGTCGGTAGGCCAAAACTATGTTGGAGTTGGCAGGTACGGAGCAACGTGTGCTCAAAAGCAGGATTACGAAGTGAACTTTGTTTCAAAAGACGGTGCGTATCATGAGTATGTGGATTACGTTACATGGGTTCCGACTCAGAATGTCGGAGCTTATACATTGTTCAATAAAAACATTCCTGATGATTTTATTGACAAGTATGTTGCTGCATTGAAGGCTGTAAAAGAAGAAGGTGTCGCGTCTGAAATTTCTCGCAAATTTTATGGTTACGATGCTTATTCTGGTGAATACAAGGACTTTATTGACTGACAGCCTTTGTAATTGGATGGTTGTTTATAAGGTAATCTCTACAAACTTCAGTTTTTGAGGTTGCCAAAAGGAGTTTTTTTGTGGCTGTAAATTTATCGTCTTCTGCTCCTGAGATAAGAGAGCGGAGGCTCAATGCTGTACTTCGTTTTGACGGAACAGCATCTGAACTTCATGAAAAATCAAAGGCATCTGCTTTGAAAATGACTGACTGCTCGTATTCTCAGTGTAGCGACTGCCAGGAGTTTTGTGCAAAGACATTGCTGTGTTTCATACAGGGAGCTGCCGTAGTGTGCCATTCCCCCATCGGATGTTACTCGATGCAAGCCTTGAACAATAATGGTGGTCGTGCCTGTGCTGTTCAGAGGGGTCTTCCAGAATTTAACTGTGAGACAATATGTACAAATATTCAGGAACGCGATACCGTATATGGCGGTGTAGAAAAACTTCGCAATGCCTGTTTTGAAGTATATAAACGGAGCAAGCCGTCCGCAATATTTATTACGACATCATGTGCTTCTGGAATTGTGGGAGATGATGTTGAAGGCGTTGCAGAGGAGATCGAGGCGGAACTTTCAATTCCCGTTGTTCCCATTTCCTGTGAAGGATTCAAATCAAAAATATGGACGACAGGCTTTGATGCTGCTTTTCATGGCATTATGAAAAAAATTGTAAAGCCTGCTCAGAAAAAGCAGGAAGACCTTGTAAACATTTACAATTTTCAGGGCAGTGATACGTTTACCGCCCTTCTTGCAAAACTGAATCTTCGTTCCCAGTTTGTTATTCCAATGAATACTGTTCCTCAGATTGAAAAACTTTCTGAAGCTGCCTGTTCTGCCCATATATGCGAAACATTGGGAACATATGTTGTGGCTGGTTTTGAGGATCATTTTGGTGTGCCAGAAGTAAAGGCGTGCCCGCCATACGGCATCTACTGGACTGACGAATGGCTCAGGGAAATAGCGAGACTTACGAACAGAACTGATATTGTTGAAGATGTAATAGAAAGTGAACACAAGCGTATTGAAGAACCGCTTGCAGAGCTTAGAAAACAACTTGAAGGGAAAACAGTCTATGTAATAGCAGGAGATTCCTTTACGCACAATATTTCAAATGCATTGCATGATCTGGGGCTTACGATAATAGGTGTCAATGCCCTGCATCATGATCAGAAAACAGATTCGGGAAGCGTGGATACACTTGGAAGTCTCATAGAAAATGTCGGAAACATAGAATCATTTTGCGTTTGTAACAAACAACCGTACCAGATTGTAAAACGACTGAGAAAGCTTAGACCAGATTTTCTCCTTACCCGTCATGAAGGTCTTACTATTCTTGGCTATAAACTTGGCATACCTTCGACATTTGAAGGAGATGCCAATATTAGTGCAGGATATGATGGTCTTTTAACGCTAGGAAAAAGGCTTTTGGAAAACTGGCAGACTCGTCAGTTCAACAAGACCATTCATGAACATTCATCGTTTCCCTATACTGACTGGTGGATGAATGCCGAGGGGGTGTCGTTATGAGTTCCATTATTTCACAACCACGTTTTTCCTGTGCACTTGCAGCACAGCAAACAGTACTTGCAATTCCTGGTGGCATCCCTGTCATACATGCAGGTCCTGGATGTTCATCTAAGCAATACTATTTTTCAACAATACAGTCAGGCTTTCAGGGAGAAGGCTATGCCGGAGGAATTCACGTCTCATGTACCAATACAACTGAAAAAGAAATTGTTTTTGGTGGAGAAAAAAAACTAGAGGCATTGATAGAGTCAACACTAAAGATTATTCAGGGCGATTTGTATGTAGCAATGTCTGGATGCACGGCTGGAATTATCGGAGACAATACCGTTGAAATAGCACATGCGTTTGCGGAGC
>JAFVDR010000154.1 GCA_017476165.1 Treponema sp.
GAGCAATCTTGCGGTTTCCCTTGTTTCCAAGGATTGTTACAAGATTCTTTCCATTGTCAACTTCATTTTCATGAACAGCACCAACATAGTAAGGAGACTGCTGTGCAAGTTTATATTCATTAGGATTTGTGTCCTGATTGATTACACGGAAGAACGGTGCAACATATACTTTGTTCTGTGTACATGTATTGATTACAGATGTCATTTCTGCAGATGCAGAGTTACAGATGATGATACCATCACATCCTGCAGCACACAATGTTTCTGCAGATGCTGTGACCTGCTCTGAAATGTGTCCCTGATCAACATACATAACGTCAACGTCAAGAGCTTTTGCAGCTGCATCAACAATGCGCTTGCACTGGCTTCCGAGCGTATCGGTAGAACTCCAGATTGAAACGCCAATCAGAATTCTTTTATTGCTGTTGCCACCAGCACTCGCTGAACCTGCGTTGCCCACAGCCCCAGAATCACCTTTCTTGCTGCATCCCATAAATGCAGTACCTGCAATTGCCAAAGACAGAAGCAGTCCAACAATTTTTTTCATAAAGATCCTCCAAAATATCACCAATTTCCATTGATTGATACAAATCAATTTTACTTGATATATTTATTATCACTCACAAGCCTTTTTTTGTCAAACAAAATCTATATGAATTTGTGATATTTTGTTTCGATGTCCCGAATAAGCTTATATTCGAACGAGTCCACAAGTGCAAGCCACGATGCTTCAACAACGTCACAGCTGACACCCATGGTTGACCAGTGGTCAACGCCATCGGAGCTTTCAATCAAGACGCGGACACGGCTGGCAGTTGCACTCTTGCTGTCGAGAACGCGAACCTTGTAATCCGTAAGCTTTATGTGTTCTACCGCAGGATAGAACGGTTTCAGTGCAGAACGAAGGGCATTGTCCAATGCATTGACCGGACCATTTCCCTCTCCTGCAGCAATCTTGACATTGCCATCGACCTCTATCTTGAGCTGAGCAAAAGAGTACAGACCGTCTTCAACAAGCGGAATTTCTCCACTTGTCTTGTAGTAGCGAAGGTTAAAGAACGGTTGATACTTGCCAATTGCCTTGCGCACCAACAGCTCAAAGCTTCCGTCTGCACCTTCAAACTGATAGCCTTCATGCTCTTTTTCTTTTACTTCTTTTATGATGTCCGCAACTACAGGACTTGATTTTGTAACGGAAGGATCAAACTTTCTAATCTTTTCCAGAATCATGCTTCTGCCGGCAACCTCGCTCATCAGGAACACGCGTTCATTTCCAACACAGTCAGGACTAATGTGTTCGTAGGCAGACGGATTTTTGAGGACAGCATCAATGTGCATTCCGGCTTTGTGCGCAAAGGCATTGCCACCGACATACGGCATTCCAGGTTCCAGAGGAATGTTTGCAATTTCTGCCACACGGTGACACAGCGGTGTTAAATTGGCAATGCTCTCTGAAGGAATGCAGTCGTACCCCATTTTAAGCTGCAAGTCTGCCAGTATTGTCGAAAGATTTGCATTGCCGGTACGCTCTCCAAATCCAAGTAGAACTCCCTGAACATGCGTTGCACCGTTTTCTACAGCAACAAGAGAATTGGCAACGGCAAGCCCAGAATCATTATGCGTGTGTATGCCGATTTTGCAGACAGTTCCAAACTGCTCGGACACTTTTGCAACAATGTCCCGGCAATCCGAAATCATGCAGCCGCCTTTGGTTTCGCACAGACACAGCACTGATGCACCTCCATCTGCAGCAGCTTTCAGGGCTTTCATTGCATAGTCGGAATTTGCGGCATAGCCTGTAAAAAAATGTTCTGCATCAAAAATGACCGTTCTATCGTGTTCTGTCAGATAGCGGCAGGTATCCTGAATCATTTCAAGATTCTGTTCCAGCGTTGCATGCAAAATCTCTGTTGCCTGAAAATCCCATGTCTTGCCAAAAATGACCACCGTATCCGTTTCGGCAGCAAGCAGACTCTGCAAATTAACATCCTCTGCACAAGACACATCTTTTCGACGGGTTGAACCGAATGCAACTATTTTAGCGTTGGCAAGCTTAAGGGAATGGGCTTTCTGAAAAAACTCCATGTCCTTGGGGTTGCTGCCGGGATTTCCAGCTTCGATGTACGTAACGCCCAACTCATCCAATGCCTGTACAATATGAATTTTATCCTGCACGGAAAAGCTGATTCCTTCACCCTGAGCACCGTCTCTCAGTGTAGAATCAAGTATTTCAATTTTCTTTTTTGTTTCTGTTGCCATGCAAACATTATAGTAAAAATATTTTGTTATGGGAAGAATGACATTTTTTAAGTTGCCGCAAAAAAAAGCCAGATTTGCGCAATGAATGAAGCTCACTTCAACACTGCACAAATCTGGCTTCCATATACTAAAAGCGATTAAAACTTGCTCTAGAACTTGACTTCGTAGCCAATACCGAACGTAAGAGCACGGCGAGTAAACACATCCTTACTCTTGTCGTTAATTTCAACCTTTGTCGGGTTAAAGTTGAGCAAGTAACGGACATCAAACACGAAGAATCCAGAACCAGCCTTTACACCAGACTTAAAGTCGAATGCAAGACCAAATGCTGCACCTTTGGAACTGTAATCAGTCGTAGTCGTTGTATTACTATACTCACCCTTTGCCTTTAGCTTTCCCATCTGGAATGATACATACGGTCCAATGCCACCACCAAAGTACAAGTTTGGCGTTACATTATATTTCATGGTAAGGAAAACAGGAATTTCAAAAGTGTTGTTTGTTATAGTTTGTGTCAAGCCATTTTTCTTTTGCTTTACACCATTGTTAAACTGAATGCCCAGTTCTGGCTGAACACCCACGGCAAACTGATCTGTACTATAAAAGTCGATGACACCATACAAAGAAAAACCGCCACCCCATACCAATTGGGAAGAATTTCCATCAATCTTAACGTCGTCAGCAACTGACGAGCCAAGGTTCATGCTTACATCACCGCGAACTCCCAATGCTGCATCCACAGCAAATGCAGACACTGCCGACACAGCAAAAGCCATTACTACAGCCAAAATCTTTTTCATTTTTTACTCCCAAAAGCAATTTTTATTCCGATATGATTATCGGCACCATTGCCTTTTTTTAGTACTAACAAAATCAAAAAAACTATCGATTATTTTAGCACACTATGATACTATACAACAAATTTCAACGCAAAAAGGATACAAAAATGAGTAACAACATGTATATTACCTGTCTTGATCTGGAAGGAGTTCTTGTTCCTGAAATTTGGATTGCCTTTTCACAGGCTTCTGGAATTCCTGAACTAAAGCGTACAACCCGCGATGAGCCAGATTACAATAAGCTTATGAACTGGCGTCTTGGCATACTAAAAGAACACAATCTCGGACTCAAAGAAATTCAAGAAACAATCGCAAAGATTGACCCTATGCCAGGTGCAAAGGAATTTCTTGATGAATTGCGCAGCATTTCACAGGTCATCATCATTAGCGATACATTTACACAGTTTGCGGCACCTTTAATGAAAAAACTTGGCATGCCAACCATTTTCTGCAATACGCTGGAAGTACAGGAAAATGGAGAAATCACTGGTTTTAAGATGAGAATGCCCGATTCAAAGCTGAACACCGTAAAAGCTTTGCAGTCAATCGGATTCCAGACAATTGCAAGCGGAGACAGTTACAATGACCTGGGCATGATTAAGGCAAGCAAAGCTGGATTCCTGTTCAAAAGCACGGACAAGATAAAAGCAGACAATCCAAACATTCCTGCTTATGAAACGTATGCAGAATTGATGAAAGCCATAAAACAGGCAATGAACTAAAACAGAGATATCCAGCAAGAATCTTTTGATGCTCTACGAGCATGCATAACGATGCAGTTTGCAGAGAGACTCTTGCAGCTTCCAATAATTGAGGCAGTTTCAAAAGTCCAAACGGAGTTTTGAAACTGCCTCAATTTTTAAAATAAAAAAATCAGCAACCACCTGCTTTCGCGGGGCCGTACCCCACTATCATCGGCGCAGGAGAGCTTGACTTCCGTGTTCGGTATGGGAACGGGTATTGCCTCTCCGCCATGGTCACTGATATTATTATGCACATTTAACCATCTGAAACTCAAGACTCATGTCAGGCCTTCCAGATTTTATTTTCAACATTTTTCAATACAATCAATACTAAGAAAAAAAGCCGGCAGCCACCTGCTTTCGCGGGGCCGTGCCCCACTATCATCGGCGCAGGAGAGCTTGACTTCCGTGTTCGGTATGGGAACGGGTATTGCCTCTCCGCCATGGCC
>JAFVDR010000155.1 GCA_017476165.1 Treponema sp.
GTTACATTTGGAATGACATCATCTACATCATTTGAAGGGCGGTGGAGCGTAATGCCCTCATATTTGAATGCTGAATCTTCTGCTGTTGTAATTGCATGATTTGGAACAAATCCTTGATTCTTTGATGCATCTCGGGATTGCGGTACAGAAAACGAAAGTTGTTTTCCTGTGCTGCTGTTGCGTACAATAAGGCTTTCTGCATCAGGATAATCCTTCAATGCGATGGAAACATGGATTTTCCCTTCTTCATCTGGAGTATAAGTAGTTGTGTCCAAAGGAATTTCTGTTCCTTCTCTATTCTTGATAGCTATGTAATTTGTATCGTCAATGGGTGCAAGCGGTTCGTCTAAATCTGCTTCCTGTGTTTCAAGGGTCGTTTCGCTTTGCTCATTTGTAATGACAAGACCTTGGAATTCAACAAATCCAGGCTCTGGGAGCAAAGGTTCCTTTGCAGTATTTTTAATGCTGCTTGTTATGTCTTCTGACTGTGCAACGGCAAATGAAAATTCTAAAACCTGATGTCCGTCTGCATTTAAATCCGCTGGAATGGGAATTTCAATGCCGTTTCGGGCTGGAACAGTAATAACGTTGTTTTCCAGTTTTACTCCGCTTTTAGAAAGAAGGGGCATGTTTTTTTGCAGAACTTCTTCCTGTGAAGAGGGGACGGAAAAGTCATCAAGTGACACTGGCAGTGCTTCTGTTTCTACAGGAGCATCACTTACCATGTCTATGCTTTTTGCGAGTTCCAGTGCTTTTTCTTCAAAAACAAGCCTGTTGTCGGTGCCTGTAACCAGTCCTTCTATGAGGAGTGATTTTTTATTCGACGTAACACCAATAAGGCTTGCCTTTAGTATATTTGTTCCACGGCGATTAATGGCCTGCACGAAATCGGCTATTTTTCCGCCTTTCCAATTCAAATCTATTTTTTTATCGCCGACACCAAATACATATTTGCCAGCTTCAATCTTCATGTTCTTGTCTATGTTGCCACTCAAGAAACGGTCTGCAGTGGCCTCTTTTAATACACTTATCTTGAACGAACCTGACTCTGCCGACCGGTCTGCATCTGCAGTAAGGACATCTTCATTTGAAGATTCCGTAAGTTTGCTGTTGAACGGATTTTGAAAAGAATAGAGTCTTTTTGTCGTTTCTTTGAGCGTTGAAATCTTTTGGCTTACATCTCGCCATGCATTTTGCTGTGTCTGATATTTTTCTAGCTGGGCTTCTTCCCTTCTGAGCGGCTTTCTCTCTATTTCCATGAGAGAATTCACGAGATCATTGGTTTTATATTTATCAGTAACTCCTGGTATGCTTAATCCGTCTGCCATAGTCCCGCCCATTATATAAAATATGTAACATCAAAGGTTCTGCATCGAAACATTTGCTGCCGATGTTCGTGTCTTTAATGTTCAATATTTAAAACATAACTACGCTGTCAAGGTAACAGCGTAGCATGCTTATTAAATAGTCTCATCAAATACCAGCCCCATGGTATGCTTTAAGTTTGCCTGAAGTCTTTGCATTTCTTCAGATGGAATTTCACGTATTACCTTGTTGGTAGAAGGATCTACAACTTCGATAATAACCTTTCCAAGTTCTTTATTTACAGAAAATTGTAATGTGTGACCATTAATAATATCTGTAATTTTTTGAATGTTCTCAATATCACTCTTTTCAGTTGCAATTGATTGAGCAATATTCTCAACAACTTCGGCAGCGCTGTTTGGAAAAAACACAGTTGGGCGAACTGATTCAGCGGTCGGTGCCCGCTTTTGTTTCCCCACAGTTATACCTTTTAAGCCATCCGTGGCTGCTATATGCCCAGTCATACTTACTGTATTCATGGACTTTCCTCCTGAAAAACGAAAAGAAAGGGAAGGTGGCGCACCCCTCCCAGGCTTTTCTAAGTGGTTTAACAAAAAATGACATCCAGAAATTTCTCAATTAAACCACTTGTTTTACTTTTTGATCGTTATCTGAGCAATGCAAGCACGCTTTCAGACTGATTGTTTGCCTGTGCGAGCATAGCAACACCAGACTGTGTAAGGATTGAATTCTTTGTGTATTCAACCATTTCTGATGCCATATCTGTATCGCGGATTGTTGATTCTGCGCTCTGAAGGTTCTCTGCTGCAATGCCGAGACCGTAAGAGGTTTCCTCAAGGCGATTCTGATAAGCACCGAGGTCTGCACGCTGCTTGTTTACAAGCTTCAATGCTGCATCAATGGTACCGATTGCAACGTTTGCTGCATCTGGAGTAGAAATGCTGATCTTTTCATCAGTGCCCTGTACACCTCTCAAGCCAAGAGCCTGTGCTGTCATTGTTCCTACGTATGCAGTTACACGCTGATCCATGTTGGCACCAATATGGAAAGTCATCTCCTGGTTTGTAACAGAGTCACGAGCAAAACGTCCTGTAAGCATATTCATGCCGTTGAACTGTGCCTGTGAAGCAATGCGGTCTACTTCTGCAACAAGCTGAGATACCTCAACCTGAATCTGCAGGCGGTCCTCTTCTGTGTAGATACCGTTAGCAGACTGTACAGAAAGCTCACGAACGCGCTGCAGGATATCCTCAGTCTCCTGAAGGTATCCCTCTGTTGTCTGAATGAAGGAAATTCCGTTCTGTGTGTTGCGGTTAGCCTGGTTCAAACCACGAATCTGAGCTCTCATTTTCTCAGAAACAGCAAGACCAGAAGCATCATCGCCAGCGCGGTTGATCTTTTCACCAGAGCTGAGCTTTGAAATATTGCCCATCAATTCAGCATTGTTAAGTCCCAATGTGCGGTTTGCAAACATTGAGCTCATGTTGTGATTAATTACCATAATAAGTGTCCTCCATGTTCTATACATAAAGCATCTTGCTTTACGCCTGTTTGTACGAGCATCTGCCGTTTTGCGCCCCGGCAGACGTTTTAGACTCTTACAGCAGGAATTGTTATTATGATGGCATAATAACAGTCTATACTGTTACAAACAGCATGAAGAATACCCTTTTCAAAGAACAATATTCCGTCTAAACTCGGAATAAAATGCTTTTGCAAAAACGGATTGATTTAAGGATGTGACTTTAGAAGTGCATGTATCAGTCCGCGCAATAAGCGTAAGGAGTCTCTTAGACCCCTTACACCTATTATTATACTACATTATCTCAACAAAGACAATACTGTCTGTGACTGAGAATTAGCCTGAGCCAGCATAGCTGTTCCGGCCTGAGTAAGAACCTGGTTCTTAGTAAACTCAACCATCTGAGCAGCCATATCTGTATCGCGGATTCTTGACTCTGAAGCCTGAGTATTCTCAGCAGCTACGTTCAAGCCCTCTACAGTCTTCTCAAGGCGGTTCTGATAAGCACCAAGGTCTGCACGCTGCTTGTTGACTCTCTTGAGAGACTCATCAAGTGTGCCGATTGCGCGGTTGGCATCATCCGGTGTAGCAAGTGTCAAAATCTCTTCTGTTCCAACGTTGCGGATTCCGAGAGCAGCAGATGTCATTGTTCCGATGTAAACCTGTGTGCGCTGATCCATGTTTGCACCAATGTGGAGCCACATAGAACCTGTTACGCTGTTTTCACCTGTTGGGCGAGCATAGCGACCTGTGAGCATGTTCAAGCCATTGAACTGTGCGCAAGAAGCAATGCGGTCTACTTCAGCAATAAGTGAGCTTACTTCAACCTGAATCATTTCACGGTCTTCTTCTGTGTAGATACCGTTGCTTGACTGAACTGCAAGTTCGCGGATGCGCTGAATGATATCTTCTGTTTCCTGGAGATATCCTTCTGTTGTCTGGATGAAGCTGATTCCATCAGTTGCGTTTCTTGAAGCACGGTTGAGGCCGCGGATCTGTGCACGCATCTTTTCTGAAACAGCAAGTCCAGAAGCATCGTCACCTGCACGGTTGATCTTCATTCCAGAAGAAAGTTTTTCCATATCCTTCTGAAGTGCGAGGTTTGTTACTCCCAAAGAACGATTTGAGAACATTGCTGACATGTTGTGGTTGATTACCATATGTTTCCTCCATGGAAATTGTAATAGGGTAAAATCCTTTTTACCCTGGTTGTAAAAGATTACATCTGCATTACAAGGCTACATCTGCAATCTTTTACAATGAAAAATACCTGAGTGTTGTCTTCTTCGAAGTTGAACAATCATGGCTTTTCAGTTTATATTCTCGGATGGGTTATCCGGGAACTTTAATAAAAAAATTACAATTTTTCTACATTTTTTAAAATTCCCGTAATGATTCGCGTCGCCTTTCCCCTGTGAGAAATTTTGTTTTTTTCGTCTGCAGTCAGTTCTGCGGCTGTCTTGCCGTAGGAGGGCAGGAAAAACAGTGGATCATAGCCGAAACCTCCCGTTCCGCGCTGATCTTCGACCCGTTCCAGTATGGTGCCTTCCATGGTTTCTTCTGCAATGACGAATTTGTCGTAGCCAAAGTAGAATACCATTGAACACGTGTAGTGGGCGCTTCTGGGACCATTTTTGTAGAGTCCGGCAGCTTTTCCTTTTTCAATGTCAATTCCCTTTGAAACAGCATCGTTGAGCTGTTCTATGAGCATTCTGTTCTGATCCTGCTGAGGAATCTTTTCGCCGCTGGCCTTTCCCTTCATGAACTGGGGACCGGCATAGCGTGATGAATAGACTCCGGGTGCTCCGCCCAGTGCATCAACGCAGATGCCCGAATCGTCTGCAATGACAGGGCAGTGGACAATGTTCCACAGTGCTTTTGCCTTGATGAGACTGTTTTCGTGGAATGTTGTACCTGTTTCTTCCGGATCAAAGGCAATGCCTTCATCCTTTGGAATGACAATTGTTATGGAGGAGTCTGGCGTTTCAAGAATTTGCTTCATTTCCCTCTTTTTGTTTTCGTTGCCCGTTGCAAGATAAAGTTTCATGACTACTATCATAATCCTTCAAGCTGATTGTGTCTATGTTTTTTTCTGCAGTATGCAGGATGCGTTCTATTTTTCTGCTGGAAATGTTGAGGACTTCCGCCAGATCCGTGTTTGATGGAATCGCCATGTATCGCGGTGTCTTTAGCTGTTCTACGCGTGCTTTCCAGATTTTTGTCTGGCGTTCATACCTTTTTTGTATGCTGCTCGAAAGGTCTGTTCCTCTTTCAATCCTTTCGGATTCAACGCGGTAGCGTCGGTGAAAATAAAATGCTGCATCCCGTGATTTTATGCAGTATTCTCGTTTCTGTATCTTTCGGTCAACTTTTTTCTTTACTTCGTCCAGCAGGACTGTAATGTCTTCTTCGCTCAGCTTTGTTATGGAACTGACCTTTCTGATGATGTCTGCGTCAACATAGCAGCAGGCCTTGAGCGTAAGGATAAGGCATGCTGCTTTCCTGAGGTTTTCTTTCATTTCGAAGGTGCTCCACCGAACGCCTTTTTTGTCAAAAAGGTTTGTTGCAAAATCCTTGTACCTTACGCATGCCCCTTCGAGCACGTGGTCATCTGCACAGCATGTCAGTGAATATTCTGTTGCGTTGTATTGATATTCGTGGGCTTCTTCTTCGAGAGGGGACAATTCCATCATTGCCTGTTCCCTTGCATTGTTTGAAGCGAGTCTTCGCAGAAACGTCTTTTTGCACAAATAGATGGACTGTCTGAAATAGGTTGCAAAACTGCTGATTTCTGAATTGTAGTTTTCCAAAAGCTGAACGATTCGTTTCTGAGTCCACAGCAAGAATGAATGCATTGTGTCTTTGTTCAGCCTGCCGAGACCGAATGCTTCCGGATGGCTGTATACAAGCATGATGAGTTTGTTTTTTGCTTCTTCGAGTGAAACTTTCCGTTTGATAAATTGACTGGCAATGCGTTCCAGTTCATCGTCATATTGCATATTCATAACCTCTGCCAAGAGGTTTAGCAAAGTCCATGCCAGAAAAAAATGCGTATCTTTGCATGAAACGGTGAAAAAGTTTACTTTCTGCAAGCTTTTCGGTTTGTTTTCTTGCATATAGCAAAGGATTGTAGCATCGGTGCCATTCGGAGACCGTTTGGAACATTTCGCTAAGATTTGCTTGAAATAAGGTTCCTGTAAATATAAAAAAAGCTGTTCGAAAACCTCGGGCTTTCGAGCAGCTCCATTCTTTACGACATGATTCTTGAAAACTCTTTTACTATGGAAGGTATGAGCGTGTCGATTTTTCCATCGGTACTGGCTCCCGATGCATTTTTGTGACCGCCACCACCAAACTTGGAGGCAACGACACTTACATCAACTTTGTCCTTGGAACGGAATCCGATGGTACAGCTGTGTTCTGTTTCCTGACGAACGAATACAACTGCTTCGACACCCTCGACACAAAGCATCATGGTGTACAGTGCATCACTGTCGCGTCCTTCCTGACCGTATTTTCTTGTATCTTCCTGAGTTTCGTATGTAATGACCAGCTTTCCGTTCAAGTATCGTTCTGCCCTTGTAAGCATGATGCCCAGCAGTTTTCTCGTGTTCCATCCCTTGCCGCTGGTCATATCCTGATAGATTTCCCGAGGGCTTGTTCCTGCCTCGACAAGTCTGGCTACCGAAGTGAACACATCCTTGTCAGATTCATTTAGGAATCTGAAAAAGCCCGTGTCCGTTGCCGTTCCAAAAAACAGCGTCTTTGCTTCTTCTTTGTCGGGCGTGCCTACAAGCTGTTCGAACAGTTGCTGTACAAGGCATGACGCTGCCGGAGACGTTGCATCTATAATTGAATTTTCAGATTCTACCGCCGTTTTGTGATGGTCAATGATGAATGCATCAAAATCCTTCAGGGGTCCGTCTATTTCTCCGAGCCGTGAAATTTCAGAACAGTCTACAATGATTAAGCCGCATGCCTTCTGGTCTTCAATGGTCATGAATCCTGTTTCCTGCTTGAAAAGCGGAGCATATTTTTTTATTTCGGTTCTTTTAAAAGGTCCGGCATTCAGTAGCTTGAACGGTTTGTTCATGTGCTTGAGGATGTATGATATGCCGATGCTGCTGGAAATGCAGTCGCCATCGGGTTCCTTGTGACCGGCAATAAGAAATGTTTCATGGGAGTCCAGAAAATTTTTAAATGAATTTATTTGACTTTTAGAGATAATTTTCATAGAAAATCCTTTGCTTGCTTGTATTTTTTTGCACCTTTTTTCAAGGTTGCCTTTAAAGACAAAAAAAGGCACGGAATGTAGAAATTCCTGCCTTTTTTTATATGCAACACATAAATGTGTTTACATAAATGTGTTTAGTTTAGAAGTCTACTTTGAGTGATTCAATGTTTGTATCTACCTGCATTCCGTTTGGTGCTACTGACCATACGGCATCCCTTTTATCCAGTGGAACATTAAGGATTACTTTGTAGAATTCTCCATCCTTATAGAACACTGACATGTAAGAACCGACATTCTTTACCTTCTGATGGAAAACGAGCTTTCTGTCAACGTTGCCAGATGCCCATTTCTTGGGAATGACAAGCTGTCCGATTTCTGTTGACTG
This sequence comes from Treponema sp., assembly GCA_017476165.1. Taxonomy (GTDB): domain Bacteria; phylum Spirochaetota; class Spirochaetia; order Treponematales; family Treponemataceae; genus Treponema_D. Next base: position 7,468 of record JAFVDR010000155.1, read on the forward strand.
CTTTTCATACAGTACAATGTAGGAATCAAGCTGGTCATAGACTTTGTATACCTGTACGTTTCTGTATGTAAGGTTTGATACATTGTCGCCCCTGTCCCAGATAGGTTTTGCTGCTTCCTGTGCGAGTGCCGGCAAAACAATGCTTGCTGCCACGATTAAAGCTAATAATAGTTTTTTCATAAGTCGATCCTTCCTTAGGTTTCCGTTATTTTATAAGAGCCAGCATTATGGCTTTTATTGTATGCTTCCTGTTTTCGGCTTCATCCCATACTTTGCTTGCACTGCTTTCAAAAACATCTTCTGTTACTTCCTGACCCTTTACTGCCGGAAGACAATGCAGGAATATAGTAGAATCCTTACCAGTTGCTGCCATCAGGTCTTTGTTGACTTGAAACGGCTTGAGTAATTTCATTCGCTCTTCCTTGAGCGCTTCTTCACCCATGGAAACCCATACATCAGTATAAAGGCAATCTGCGTTTTTGACAACCGAAATTTGGTCTGAAATTGTTATTTTTGCTCCCGAAGCCTTTGCGAATGGAGTACAGATTTTGATGATTTCTTCGTCTGGAGAAAGTTCTTTAGGACAGAACATTGAAAAATGTATGCCGAATTTGCTGCAGATGAGCATGAGCGAACGTGCCATGTTGTTGCGCCCGTCACCGCAGAAGCAGACTGTCAGCCCTTCCAGTGTGCCGAAATGCTCTTTGAGCGTCATTATGTCGGCAAGAACCTGAGTGGGGTGAAATTCATCAGTAAGCCCATTGATGACAGGCACTCCCGAATACTGTGCCAGTTTTTCGACATGCTCCTGCTTGAATCCCCTGAATTCAATGGCACTGAACATCCTGCCCAATACCCGTGCAGTATCTTCTACGCTTTCCTTGCCACCCAGCTGGATGTCCTGTGTAGACATGAATACAGGATGTCCGCCTTCTTCTCCGAATGCCGTTTCGAAGGAAGAACGGGTGCGGGTTGAACGTTTTTCAAATATCAGTGCTATGGTCTTGCCCAAAAAACGCTGGTGTACTTCGCCGTTGTGGGCCTGTTTCTTTACCAAAAGCGACCATTCAAGAATCTGATTGATTTCTTCTGGAGTCCAGTCTATCCAGTTTAAAAGACTTCTTCCCTTAAATGGACTTTCGAATTTTTCTGCTTCCATAATATTGAGTCTCCAGTAAATAATAGAACTGTTCGGAAGCTTCAGTTTCCGAATCAGCAACCTTTAATATTATTGTAATTATTATAGCTAAATTAAAATTATAATCAAGATATTTAGGACATCGTTTGCTGCAATTGCATTGACAGGATGCTTGTATAAAACGATGCAAAACCTTAGGGTTTTGCGACACGAATCCTTAGGGTTTTGCGACACGAATCCTTAAGGTTTTACGACGCAAAACCTTAGGGTTTTACGACACAAAACCTTAGGGTTTTACGATGCAAATCCTTAAGGTTTTACGACACAAAACGCTATGCATTTTCCAGAAACATGCTGAGCGAATCTACCATCTCATTGAAACTGTTTTTCAGCTGTCTCATGACTATTTTAGTCTTTTGACTGTCAAAGTTTCGGATTTCGCCCTCCGGCATGAGCAGTTCATACGGCTCAACATCCAAGGCGTTTGCAATGGAAACGAGTGTGTCGAGTGAGCAAGGCTTTCTTCCTGTTTCTATGTCACTTATGTATTTTTCGGAAAGTCCTATTTTTTCGGCAACGGATGCCTGGGTAACCGCGTTGTCA
>JAFVDR010000156.1 GCA_017476165.1 Treponema sp.
TAAATGATGCCGCCGATGCCGCCACAGGCTCCAGAAATCATTACACCAGCATAACGCATGCGGTATACGTTAATGCCGACACTATCGACTGCCTGGGGATGTTCTCCACAAGCCATCAAGCGCAGTCCAAAGCGAGTTTTATACAATATGACATAGGCACAGACAAGCAGGAGCACCGTAATAATCATATACCAGTTAAAGTCAATCTTTGCCGTATGGATAATGAACACCTTTCGGTTTTCAATGTAATCAAGAATAGCCGACACATTATCTCCGCCGGAACGTCCGTTATTGAATGACTTTACAATGACAGTGGCAGCAGCAGTAGCAAGCATGTTCATAGCAGTGCCGACAAGCGTCTGGTCGGCCTTAAAGTTTACGGCTGCAACAGCAAGCAGCAGCGAATACAGAATGCCGACAGCAGCACTTACCACCAGGACGAGCAGAATCATGAACAAGGGGTGTGTCTGTGCTGGCAGCAGAAACAGAGTGAATGCACCGCCAAGGGCTCCCATAACCATAACGCCTTCCAGACCAAGGTTGATGACACCACTTCGCTCGGAAAACATACCGCCAAGCGCAACAAAAATAAGAACAGATGCATAAATTAATGTATACTGAATTAAAAGCATGCTACTTATCCTCCTGTTTTTTCAAGGAAATCTTTGAAAACAGAGCCAAAAGCGTATTCTTAAAGAACAGAACAAATGCACATGTATAGATGATTATGGAAGAAATCAAATCTGCAATCTGAGGATTGTAATAGCGCATGTCAATATAGCTTCCCCCAAGCGTAATATGCTGAATGAAGTATCCTGCAAAAATGACTCCGATTGGATGCAAGCCACCCAAGAATGCCACGGCAATACCGTTGAATCCCATGCCAGGCACAGAAGAACTCGTTTTCCATGCCTGGATGTCCGTCAGATAATACAACGATGCTGCAAGCCCCGCAAGAGCACCTGCAATGGCCATTGTCAAAATGATGTTAGTCTTGTCCTTCATGCCGGCATATTTTGCTGCATTTTTATTCAATCCTGTTGCCCTCAACTCGTATCCAAATGTCGTCTTTGAAAGAATGACAAGAATGACAATGGCAATAATGACAGTCAAAGGAATGGCAATGGTGACATATTCATTGTTATGAAAAAACTTTCCCAATCCGCAGGAAGGAATAAGCGATGCAGCAGAAAGCTTGCGCACTGAATACGTTTCAGAAAGCGTCAGGTTCATGACGCTTTCGTTGTGCATAAGGACATTCACCAGATACAGGCTTATCCAGTTCATCATGATGCAGGCAATGACTTCATTAATGTTGAAAAAAGCTTTCAACGCTCCAGAAATAGCTCCCCATGCAGCAGCTGCAAGAGTTGCAATGAGAACGCAAGAAAGCCATGGCAAGTGCCAGTGCAAGGCACACCACAGCGAAATGCCGATTGCAAGGCAATACTGACCGCCAACACCAATATTGAACAAACCAGCTTTATAGGCAAACAAAACCGACAGTGCACACAAAATCAACGGTACGGACTTTACCAGTGTGCTGCCAAAATAGTACAACTGCTGGGGATGCTTCTTAAAGTACATGAAATTCTTTAGGATGGTAGACATAGCTTTTGGTGCATGTTCGGCATTGATGGCAAGCAAAATGACAAATCCAACAAGAATTCCGATGAGTGCACATGCTACAGATGATACGATAGACTGCACGCACCCCGAAGACACAATCTGCTTTTTATTCATGATGCTGCACCTCCAACATTTCGCTTTGCACCTGCCATGTAAAGCCCTAATTCTTCAGGAGAAGTCTTTTTAGGACTCAACTCTCCCACTATTTCACCTTCATACATAACAAGAATCCTGTCACTCAAATTCATAACTTCGTCCAGTTCATACGACACAAGCAGGACAGCAGCCCCATTATCGCGGTCTGCAACAATCTGTCTGTGGATATATTCAATGGCACCAACATCAAGCCCCCGTGTCGGCTGCACGGCAATCAAAAGCTTGTGCTCTTTGTCCAGTTCGCGGGCAATTATAGCTTTTTGCTGATTACCTCCAGACATGGCGCGGACAACAGTCTTGTTCCCCTGACCGCTGCGCACATCAAACTTTTCTATAAGTTCCTTTGAAAATGCACTCACTTCTTTATTTTTTATAAAGTCATATTTCTGAAACTCGCCGGACCAGTACCGTTGCAGCACCATATTCTGTTCAAGCGTATAATCCAAAACAAGCCCATATTTATGGCGGTCAGCAGGAATGTGGCTCATGCCAGCCTTGCTGCGCTCCCTGATTGATTTCTTTGTAATGTCCGTACCGTCCAGCAGAATATGCGTATGCTCAGATTCTGCAAGCTTTTCAAGCCCCGTAAGCCCATAGATGAACTCATCCTGTCCGTTGCCGTCAATACCAGCAATGCTTACTATTTCCCCCGCATGGACTTCAAGGCTGACATCTTTTACCGCAAGATTCTTGTGAATCTTGCTTGCAACGTTCATGTGCTCAACCTTCAGAATGAGCTTGCCCGGCTTTGCATCAGCCTTGTCAACAGAAAAATTGACATCGCGGCCTACCATCATCCGGCTCAGCTCTTCTTTTGACGTAGCGGAAATGTCAACGGTTCCAATGTATTTTCCCTTGCACAACACGCTGCATCTGTCGGCAACAGCCATGATTTCGTTCAATTTATGCGTAATGAAAAGAATCGACTTGCCTTCTGCAACCAGATTCTTCATAATCTTCATCAGTTCAGTAATTTCCTGAGGCGTAAGCACTGCCGTTGGTTCATCAAAAATAAGGATTTCATTTTCGCGGTAAAGCATCTTCAGAATCTCTACACGCTGCTGCATGCCAACGGAAATGTCTTCTATTTTTGCATCAGGATCAACAGAAAGTCCGTAGCGCTCGCTCAAATCAAGAATCTTTGTCCGGGCAGTCTTTCTGTCTACAAATCCATTCTTTACAGGCTCTGTTCCCAAAATAATATTATCAAGGACTGTAAAACACTCTACCAATTTGAAATGCTGATGCACCATGCCAATGCCCAGCGCAGTTGCATCATTCGGATTTTGAATCTTTACGTTTTTTCCGTCTTTTTTTATTTCACCCTCTTCGGCTTGGTACAGACCAAATAGAACGCTCATGAGTGTTGACTTTCCTGCTCCGTTTTCTCCAAGAAGGGCATGAATTTCCCCCTTTTTCAACTGTAGCGTTATATCATCATTCGCTATGATTCCGGGAAACTTCTTTGTAATATGAAGCATTTCTATAATATACGGTTCATTCATTGCAAGCATCCTGTAAATGGAGGATTAGACCAGATCGGTTTACCTCCTGTTTCCTCAAAGGTTGCTGTTCGGAAAACTAAGGTTTCCGAACAGCTCTATTCCATGCCATGTGCCACAGGCACGATGCATGGAACCTGAACATGTACCTTTTATTTAATGTTTGGATAAACGTTCAGAGTAAGAGTATGGGCTGGCTCTGAATCCGTGCTGTTAGAAACAGAAACTTTTCCGTTGTATACGTCAGCAACAAGAGCCTTGTAGTCATCTACAGAGAAGTTCTTCATTGCCCATGTATCAGTCGGAAGCTGGACGAAATTTGCATCCAAGTCTGTTGCAGACACAAGGCCTAGCGATGAAATTTTGCCGGAATACTTAGACCAGGAACCGTCCATGATGCTCTTAAGAACAGCCTTTACAGTTGCTCCCAAGCCCTTCATGGCAGATGTTACGCACATTTCAGAACCATATGCATTGATGAGTTCTGTCTGATCAACGTCAACACCAATTACCTTGCCCTTCGTCTTTGCTGCTGCTTCACATGCAGAAGTCCAAATTCCACCACCACAAGCAAATACGACTTCAACGCCACGCTGCTGATACCATGTATCCATTGCAGCTGTAATTGTCTGGTCGCCGTAGAACTGTCCGCCATATACATATTCAATAGTAACATCCTTTGCGATGCCCATGTCAGACGCAGCCTTTTCTGCCCCCTGAACAAATCCATAGCCGTAACGGATAACAGCAGGGACTGACATTCCGCCAAGGAATCCAAGATGCCTGTAGCCTTCTTTTACGGCTGCATAGCCAGCAAAGAAGCCAGGAATTTCCTCTGCATATACTGCACAGAATGCATTTGAAGGAAGCTTCCAATTGCTTTTGCCCATAGCTTCGGCAGAAGATGTTACGTCAAATTCGCTTACATCCAGAGCAATAAATGTAATTTCAGGATTGTCATCAACAGTCTTTACCAGTGCTTCTGCAAATGCAAAGCCTGGCAGAACCAATACGTTGTAATCATCCTGAATGGCTGCATTGATAGAAGAGACACGGGCTTCCGTTGAGTCTCCTGATGGCTTGTAATACTTAAAGTCAAGATTGTTTTCTGCAGCAAATTCCTTGCAAGCTGCATACGTTGTCTGGTTAAAAGACTGGTCTGTAATGTCACCGTAGTCTGTTACCATTGCAACGCGAAGTGTAGCTGCCTTGCCAGCAGAAGCACTGTCAGAAGAAGCTCCTGCAGGGACAGCTTCTTTCTTACTGCAAGAAACAAGTGCAAATGCTGCTGCCACAGCCAAAACACAAGCAAAAATCTTTTTCATTTTCAATACTCCTATATCAGACTATTATAGAATGAATTGCACTTTATAACAATATTTTTAGATTAAAAACCACGGAAATCAGTTTTTAAGAAAGCAGTGTTTAAAATTAAAAAAATATGCTAGAATTCATGCATGAGTTGGGAAGAATTAACAGAGGCTCTTGATGAGCTGGAAACAGAAGTTGAATATGACGGATATTTTTGCAGCGTAA
>JAFVDR010000157.1 GCA_017476165.1 Treponema sp.
GTTGGAGCAGCATATCTTTTTACAATGGCAAAAAAAGGAAATTCTTATTGTTATGTTGTAGATGGTGGAGATCCTTCAGATACTGAAAATTTTTCAGAACTTGGTGCAATAGAAGATGTTGAAAGCTGGGGAAAAGCTCCTATAACAGCATTTAAAACTGGGGTACAGACATCTTCTGGCATTGTAAAGCAGGATGGTTGGGGCTGGACAATCAGTACATATGAGGGAATACGGAATTCTTCTGGTCAGATTCTAGGTATTGTAGGCTGTGATTTTGGCATAGATTTGTTTGTTAAAAACATGAGGTCTCAAATCTTAAGGCTTTCCTTAATTGGTTGTATCTTTGTTTTGTTTGGTGGGGTCATTGTATGGGCTTTCACAAATATTATTTTCGGCTCAATGGCAAAGATTTCGGCCTCTATGGAAAGTATTTCATCGGGAAAAGCTGACTTGACGGCACGAATTCCTGAGACTGGCGGTAAAGAACTTTCAAATCTTGCAAAAAACTGCAATAGTGTAATACAGAGTCTTGCAAAGCTTATTGAGGAACTGAAAAAGCATTCTTCTGTTCTTTCAACGACGGGCAGTGAAGTGTATGACCGCATGAATACCAATATGCGGAGCATAACTAATGCTTCTGAAAGCGTGTTTTCCATAGACGAAAAAATAAAGCTTCAGACAAATAAAGTTCTTGGCATATCAGAAGGGGTTTCTGCTGTAGAAGGAGAGATTGGAAGGCTCAAAGAAAAAATTTCTGATCAGGAAGGTTCAATAACGCAGTCTTCGTCTGCTATTGAACAGATTTCGTCTACCATTCAGTCGGTTAGTTCTATTGTTGAAAAAATTTCAAGAGATTATGAAGTTCTTGTTAAGGAATCTGAAAATGGAAAATCAAATCAGAAACGGGTATCTGAGCAAATGGCTGAAATTGCACAGCAGTCAGCTCATTTGAACGAGGCAAATACGGCAATTGCTCGCATTGCATCCCAAACGAACCTTCTTGCCATGAATGCTGCAATTGAAGCTGCACACGCTGGTGAAGCTGGAAAAGGCTTTGGTGTGGTTGCCGATGAAATACGCGCCCTTGCAGAAACATCTGCAAAACAGTCCAGCCAGATTAAGGCACTTCTCGGTAGTGTAACATCTTCCATTAGTGAAATAGCTGAATCTTCAAATGTTTCAACAGAGTCTTTTGCAACTGTTTCAACGCATATTTCCCAGATGGACAATTTGATGAAGGAAGTCCAGCAAGGAATGGTTGAAGAAAAAAGTGCTGTAAAGAATTTGCTTGAAACAACCCGTGTTTTACAGGATACCATTCATTCTTTGTCTAATGCATCAGAGCAGATGCATTCCGAAAGCTCTCGATTGTTCAATGGCATTGGAGATCTGAATAAGATTGCGAGTGATACGATGTCAGAGTCCAAGTCTGTCTCCAATAGTATTACAGACATGAAATCTTCCGCAGAATATACATTGGAATCAATTGATAAAAATCGCATAGCTGCAGATGCTGTAATAGATATGATAACAGGATTCAAAATCTAAGAAATTCGATAATGTCTGCTTATACGATTATTGTTCCGGACAGCACGCTTTTGCAGCGTGTCTGTGGAACAAATGACAGTAACTTAAAACTCATAGAATCTTATTTGGGAATTCCAGTTTTCGCAAGGGGAAACGAACTGTCAATTGATAGTGAATCAGGAGAAAAAGCTCAGGAATTTCGTTTCATTGTTGACAGGTTTCTGGATGAAATGTCTGTGGATAATACATTTTCAAATGATGCAGATGTCATTCATTCTATTTTGAATGCTCAGATGCAACGAGAACCCTCTTTTATTTCATCCCGTGATCATGAGTTTTTTGAGCAGTGTAGCATCGTCATACCTGGTGGAACGAGGAAAGTCTATCCTCGTACTCATGGACAGGCGGATTTTGTTCGACTTTTGCGTTCTTGCGACATGGTTATCGCTGAAGGACCTGCAGGCTCTGGAAAAACATTTCTTGCCGTGGCCGAAGCTTTGCGTATGGTCTTGAATCATGAAGTAAGCAGCATTGTTCTTACTCGCCCGGTTGTTGAAGCTGGTGAAAGTCTTGGCTATTTACCGGGCGATTTACAGGAAAAGATAAACCCGTATATCAGGCCTCTGTACGATTCCATGAATGCAGTTTTGCCACGTGAGACTGTACGAAAAATGACAGAATCTGGTATAATAGAAATTGCTCCTCTCGCGTATATGAGGGGCAGAACGTTAAATGACAGTGTCATTATTCTTGATGAAGCTCAGAATACAACGAAGGAACAGATGAAAATGTTCTTGACCCGCATGGGAGAAAGGTCTAAGGTGTTTGTAACTGGAGATTTGACTCAAGTTGACTTGTCTAGACATGTAACTTCCGGTCTTTCACATGCCATGAATATTCTTGTGGATATTCCTGGGGTTGCCGTAAAGCAGCTTTCTGCTCATGATGTTGTAAGGAACGGATTGGTAAAACGGATAATTCAAGCGTATGAAAACGAAAAAAAAGAAGAACAGTTCTAAGAATGGTTCTGCTCATGTTGTGAGTGAATCTGTAAAGACATATCTAGCAGAAAATACTTTTAAGCTTGTTTCCTTTGTGATTATGTTTATCATAATGTCGATGCTGTCTTTTTTCCGAATTGCAACGACGAATACGATACTTTCTTTTAATATGAGAAATTATGAAGTTGGACAGATTTCGGATATTACAATAATTGCAACAAAGACGCTTCCATCCGATTATGATAACCCTGTGTCTGTGGAAAAAGGGGAAAAGGTTGTTCGCAAGGGATTCCCCATCACAGAGGAAGGGTATGCCAAGATGAAAAAAATGTCAGAATCAAGAGCATATA
>JAFVDR010000158.1 GCA_017476165.1 Treponema sp.
AGCGTGCAAGGGCAATTCTTTGTCGCTCTCCACCAGAAAGCTGTTTTCCGCTGTCCCCTGCCAAAGTGTCTATGCCGTTCGGCAGCCGTTCAATGAATTCACTACACTGAGCTTTTTCTGCTGCAGCAAGAATTTGTTCCCTCGTGGCAGAAGGATTTCCTATGCGGATGTTTTCGTACAGTGACGTATTGAAAAGGAATTGTTCCTGAGAAACATAGGAAATGTTTTCGTTCAAGGCCTCTATGCTCATGTCGGCAATGTCCTGTCCGCCAAGCGTAATCATTCCGCCATTCAGGTCATAGTAATGCACAAGCAGTTTTGCAAGGGTGGACTTGCCGCTGCCAGATTCTCCTACGAGAGCTGTCATTGTTCCTTCTTTCAATGCGAGGGAAATGCCGTGGACAACTTCTTTTTCCTTATATGCAAAACGCACGTTTTTGAATTCCACGGAATGAGAAGTTCCCTTGAATGTGTTTCCGTTTGTCTTTAGAGGCTGGCTGTCCATGGCTTTTTCAATCTCATCAATCCGATAGCTCAGCTGGGGGAATTTTCCTGCAAAGCTCAGAGCTTTCAACAGGGGAACACCAATGGAAAGCGACAGGCAGAACACAAGCACGAAATCAGCAAGGGAAGAAATGCCATTAATGACAAACAGGGTTCCGACCGGCAATGTCACAAGACAAATGCACGGCAGGATTGCACTGTAAAGCGACATCCACGGCCAACATGCCTTGTACCACGCAAGGGTAAAATCCCGGTAATTCCTAATGTCTTCTTCGTACCTGCGGTAGGATTCACCATCACGCCCAAAGACTTTGACAACTTCCATGCCATTGACATATTCAATGATAGTTGCATTCATTTTTGCAGAGGCTGCATAATAGGCATTCATCCGTTCCATGCCAGTCTTGAACATCATGCCCATTGCAAAAAAGCCGAGCGGCAATGAACACAACGAAAGCAGAGCAAGCTTCCAGTCGGCAACAAACATGCACAGCATCGCAATGACAGCCATTGCAAGGTTGGAAATTCCCTCTGGTATGGCATGTGCTAAAAGCAGTTCAACCTGTTCAATATCGTCCGTAAAAAGCTTTTTTATCTTTCCGCTCCCCATGTCCTGTATCGTGCCGAGCGGCTGCCGTTCCAGCTTTCTCTGAAGAGCCAGCCTGATGTTTTTCAGTGTGTTATAGGCCGCAATATGAGAACATTTCAGCCCCAGCACGTACAAGAGTGCATACAGCACTTCACAGACGGCAACAGCTGCTATGTGAAAAACGAAATAGGATGATGTCAATGTTTGGCCGCCAAGCAAGGGGTTTATGATGCGGTACACAAGAAAATACGGTATTGCATACGCAATCAGTGCCAAAAGCATTACCACCAAGGCAGCATACGTAAACCGAACGTATGTTCCCATATACTGTCTTATTTTTTTGAACATTCTTTTTCTCCTTGTATCATGATGACATCCTTCCAGTTAAAAAAGCGACAGATGATTCTGCAGTGCTCTTCTATCTGCTTCCAGCTCATGCCGTGTATGATTGGTTCGCAAATGCAAGTCCAAAACGATGAAAGCAGAACATGGAATTCCTTTCTTGTAACAGTACACGCAGACAGTCCCCGTTTTTTTGCTTCCAAAAAGAACTTTTCATAGGCATAGCTCATTTTTTCTACAAACTCATGGTTGAAATTTTCATATTTCGTACCGGCAGCTTTTTCAACAAGCAGGGTGAATTTTTCCTTATGGGCATACAGCAGCTTGAATATCACAATCATGTCGTTGTATGTCATTATCCATGAGTTGTATACTTCCATATCGCTTAGCAGAGAAAAGTCAACGTTTGCTCGCATTTCCAGAAAGGTCATGAGTTCGTTTACAATGTCTTCTACGACAGCTGCAAACAAATCTTCTTTGCCTTTGTAGCGTTTGTACAGGGCACCAGTCGTAATGCCGGCATTTTCGCAGATTGTTTTGAGTTCAGCATTCAGGAATCCTTTTTCCCAAAATTCATCCTGAGCACTTTTAAGCAGACGAAGGTCTATGCTTTTGTCAGAAATTGCCATCGCAGATCTCCTTTGATAATTAGATTATCGATAATCTAATTATCAAAATAAAGAAATTTCTGCTTCTTGTCAATAGAAGGGAATAAAATAAAGAGGGAAAGCTTTATAAGTAAATCCCGCCGATCTTTTCATTCGGGATTCGTCTCAAAGAAGGTTGCAGCTAAAGCAATTTCTCAAAACAGAATTTGATACGCTTCTTGCAAAAGTGTAGCAGCCCTGAATTCGAGCTAGGAAATTGAGGACATTCAAATGTTTTTCTGCAAGAAAAAAATGTAACTCAGATACGAAACGCACGGCTTTACCCACGGTCTTGACCGAGGTCACAGACCGAGGTCGCTGACCGTGGTCGCTGACCGTGGTCGCTGACCGTGGTCGCTGACCTTGTTCACAGAACGTGGTCGCTGACCGAGTTCACTCGATATTCCCACAGACCGTTCAGAACCCTGCCATCCAAAGACCCCATAACTTCAAGGTATTCCATGTCGTCGGGAACTGTAAAGTCAAGTTCAAACATGCCTGTCTTTGCATTTTTCTCAAACAGCTTTACATTGCCGTCTGTCAGATACACGGCAAAGGCCCTGTACTCCTTTGAGTCCACGGCAAAATGCACCTCTTCACCCCTTTTGACAGCTCCTCCCTGCGGAGAGATTATTTTTGTCGTGCGCCTGCTCTGAATGAACGGATCGTACAAAATGGGAAAACGGAAAGTGTCAGTTCCGAAACCTTCGTATTCTTCGGATGCCTTTATGTCAAAGTAGAGCAGGGTGTCATAGTAGTCGGCAGGATTGTCCATCAGCTTGAAAACCTTTTCAACCGCACGGTTGCGTTCGGTTGCAAACAGGTCTTCAAGAAAGTAGTAGCGTCCCTGCTCTTCCGCCTTGAAAAACGATTCCTTGAAAAGCAAGAGTTCCCTTTCCGTGATTTTCTTTTCTGCCAACAGCTTTTCGGCAACCGGCAAAAAGTCTGTTTCCATTTCGGAAACGCTATAGAACACGCTCCTTTTTGGCATTGCCGGGTCCCTGCCAATAATCGAAATCCTGTACAGCTCTTTGTCGGGAACGTCCGTATCGACAATCACGCGGGACCCGTTGCGTTCAATCCAAGTGACATATTTCAGGCAGTCACTCATCCCGTTCTTGTAGTTGTCTTTGGGGTGGTACTGTGTGCGCAGCATCATGTTGGAGTTCGTGCACGAAATTTCATATTTGCAGGATTCGGAAATGACGTTTGTGTAAAGGGGCGACTTGTCCTTTACGATGGAAAATCCTTTTTCAAAGAATATTCCCGGTACATACGGTTCCTTTACGAACTGTTCTTTGGTGACAAGGGGCTTGTAATACTGATATTCGTCCTCTTCAGGCAAATGGGAATACAGAAACTCGCGGGGAGTCCGGTACAGCCATTCAGTCGAATAGTGCTTTACAAAATAGCCCCAGTCGCAAAAGCCTGCATCCCACGTTACGTCCACAAGCTGCCAGCGTCCTCCGCCCATGTTTATGGCGTTCCATGCATGATTAGTCGGTCCGTCAACATTGCCCCTGTAGGCAAAGCCTTTTGACCAGCCTTCGATGCCGACAGCCTCAATGCCAGCAAGACGGCACATTTTGCACATAAGGTTTGTGTAGCCTGCACACACGGCCTTTTTCTTTTTGAGCACAGTGGCATAGCTTTGATCCTGAGCTTCCTGCCACTTGTCGGTAAATATAACGGTGTCGTAGGCTATGTTGTTGCAAATCCAGTCGTGCAGAACCTTTACGCGGGAGGCCGTTCCCGACACTCCATTCGTAAGGTTTGCCACAACGGAAGGCAGGGTTTCTTCTGGCTCAACAAACACTTTGTCCATCAGGCTTTTGGGCACGGCGTTTACGCGTGCATCCATCGTTGCACTCCATGCACCTGCAAGGCACAGTGCCATGCACAAAAGCACGGCAGCACATCTTCTAAGTCCTTTCATCGGGATTCCTCCTTAATATAGAAAATAGATTCAATCAACCTTAATCCACTTCCACTCGCCAAGCGTACGCTTTTTGCTGTCAAAGTTCACGCCAATTTTGAAAAGCTTCTTCTGCTTTCCGTCATTGCCTTTTGCCACGGTGTAAGGAATGAGGTAGCCTTTATCGTCAATCTGTGCAAGGGCTTCTTCGGAGCTTGCATCACGCTTGAACTCAAAAACGTAAACAGAAGCAGAAGTTTCAATCACCATGTCAGCCCTTCCTGCAGCACTCGCCTCTTCGGTGCGGACAACAAAAGGCGTGCAAAGGCGAGCAATAAGGTAAAAGAGAGTTTTGTAATGGTTCTCGTCTTTTTTCTCTGCCGTGTAGGGAACGGAACTGAAAAAAGCCCTCATCCGCTCAAGGGCTTCGTCCAGCTTTCCAGCTTCCAAATCATCGGCAAATGCCATAAGGAAAGTGTCATTTTTGACAACATCATTTGTGGCATAGTACGGCATGAGTGCCTTTGAAAACCCCTCGCGGACTTCATCGTTCGGGTAGCCAAGCAAAAAGCGGTCTCCCGGCAACGTTTTCTTTATTGTCAGATAGCCGCTTTGGTAAAGCATGGGGATTGGACTTGAAGCCGTTTCAGTCGGAAAGTCAAACATTTCCTGAGTTGCCATAAAGCCCTTGTCAAAATCAACGGGATTAATGTCGTATCTTTTTATGAGCTTTGTAAGGGTTGAAGGAGTGCCGGTGGAAAACCAGTAGTTGGTGAAACTCATTTTGCTGAGAGCCGTTAGCAAGCTGAACGGGTTGTAGATATCGGGAGACTCTTTGCTGAAATGATAGCCGTCGTATTTTTTTTTGAGGGCAGAACATGCTCCTTCATAGGAAAGTCCGTTCCTGTCGGCAAGGGCCTGAATTTCGCTCTTCATCTGGGAAAACAGCTCTTGTTCGGTAATTCCGCAGATTGAAGCATAATCATCATCCATGGTGATTACGTTCAAGTTGTTCAGCTCGCTGAAAATGCTCAGCTGGCTGAATTTGCTTATCCCCGTAAGGAATACAAAACGCAGGATTCCGCCCTTGTCTTTCAGAGGACTAAAAAACTTCCGCAGTTCCTGCTTAATGGATGCCTGCAAGGCGGGATTGTCCATGCTGTCCAAAAGGGGTGCATCATACTCATCAACAAGTACGACTGGTTCAAGCCCCGTTTTTTCATAGGCAGTTTCGATTACCTTTTCAAAGCGGACACCCCATGCGGCAGACTGCTTTCCGTCAAGCCCGTACTGTTTTTCCCAGACGGAAAGCTTGTATTCCAACGTGTCCGCCAAATCATGCATGGCAAAATATTTGTTTCCTGCAAAACTCATCAGAAACACGGGATGGCTTTGCCACTCTGCTTCAAGGCTTTCCATTGCAAGCCCCGAAAACAGTTCCCTTTTCCCTTCAAAGTAGCATTGCAGCGTGGAAACCAAAAGAGACTTTCCAAAGCGTCGGGGGCGGCTCAAAAAGTATGCGCGGTGCGAATGTGTCATTTTGTATACGATGTCAGTCTTGTCTACAGAGTACTAGCCGTTGTTGCGAATTTGCGCAAAATCCTGCAATCCAATTGGAAAAAGCTTTAGTTCCGCCATAAGAAAATTGTAACACAGATTACATCTGTTTGGCTACCAAAAGAAAGACTCAAAAAGAAATAGTCCGATTGGCTCATACATTAGGCCTGTTCGTAAACTGAGGTTTCCGAACAGGTTTATTATTCAAAAGTACATGTTGAGAAAGCGAAGCAATTTCAATATCAGTCTGAACGCCGACCGTAAAGGCGTAAAGAATCTATTTTATTGTAGATTCTTCGCTTCGTTCATAGTGGAAGTTTTTTCACTTTACAGATTATGCTCCCTAATGAACTGCAATGCCTCTTGTATAGTCTTTTCCCGACTTTCAGTAGTTACATAAGGATCAACTTGGTTTCTGTCGGCAGCTTTTTCAAGCCATTTTTTAGCTTCCGCATAGCTCTGGCTTCCTCCTATACCATAATAATAAAGTTGTCCAAGATGAAGCATTCCACTAGTAGACCCCATAAAGGCAGCTTTTTCAACGTGATTTCGAGCCTTTGCATCATCCTGCAAGACTCCATGACCATTATAATAACACATCCCCAGATTGTCTTCTGCAAGACCATGTCCACCAGGCGTTGCAGTTGCTTTCTCATACATCTTGAATGCATTTGAATAATTCTTTGAACATCCAAGTCCCATTTCCCACATATACCCAAGATTATTACAAGCAAGGGCATTTCCCTGATTGGCAGCTTTTTCAAACAGACTTCGGGCTTTTGCATAATCTCGCGTAACAGCTATGCCGTCCAGATACATATTACCAAGATTTGTAAGAGCGTCAGCCCATCCCTGATTGGCAGCCCTTTCAGCCCAGTAAAAGCTTTGTCCGAAATTCCCTTCATCCCAATATAAGAGGTACATAATGGATTCTGCTGCAGGAAGTTCTTGTAAAGCTGCTTTTTCAAACCATTTCTTTGCTTCTGCTAGGGATTTTTCGCATCCATCCCCATCATAATATCTCCATCCAAGCCAATACTGTCCCTCGGCACAATCCTGCATGGCAGACTGTGATGCAAAGTCGAAAGATTTGTCAATGTCTTTTTCAACTCCAATTCCGTTGTAATACAATGAGGACAATGCAGCCTGAGCACGGGCATTTCCGTTTTCAGCATGAGACTTTATCCATGGAATTGCACTAGCCAAATATTCGTTTCCAACATCGTTATTAAGGCGGTCAGCCTTTACGGGCTCAGAAAGTTCTGTTTTCAATAGCAGTCCAAGGTTCATTTTGGCTTCATCAAGGCCTTTGTTCACTGCTTTGTCATACCATTTGCGGGCAGTCTGGTAATTGCGCTTGCAGCCCAACCCCTTTTCGTACATAAAACCAAGATTGTTCATTGACTGGGCGTTGCCCTCTGCCGCAGACTTTTGGTAGTACTCAATTGCCTTTGTAAAATTTTGCGCCTGATACTCCTGTTCGGCCATTAAAAAATAGTCAGGCTTTTCGGAACTGGCACAGCCTGAGAGCATAAGCATGAACAGAAAGCTTACGCCAAAGATTACATTAACCAAATGTTTCATTTTGTTTTCCACTCCTTGCTATAAAAATGACAAAAGGCAGTCCCGGCCTGCATGGCACAGGCTTCGAACTGCCTTTGCAAAAATCATGATTAGTTCTGCATTATGTAGTACGGTTTCGCATTGTCATTTGCATCTTCGCCTTGGTGCCCATGCAGAGGCCCGTATGGAATGTCTTGAAACGCATACAGGTTGCAGTAGCGTGCTACATCCATCGTTCCTGTCTTTGCCGTTGCAACAGCAGTTCCTGCCATAATGCCAAGCGCTGAAACAGCACCAATCAAGTCTATGATAGCGTTTCCTGTATTCATCGATGCCAAATTAGAAGCAGCAGAATCCACATCTGCAAGACTGTATGTATAACTGCACTTGCGGCTGAATACAGTCTTGCCAGTCTTTGTAGAACGCAAATTGTATGTTGCAATTACCTGCAAAGTCTTTGCTACAGTAGACTTGTACCATTGCTCTATCGTCGTGAACATAAGGTAGTCCGCGCCAAAGATTTCGCCGAATTTGGCAATGTCTGCATCTACAAACAGCTCGGAATCGTTTGCACTTTCTTCCTGCAAAGTCCGCAATGCAAGCACAGGCGGATACACATACCACCCGCGGGAACTCAATTCCGTATTCATTGTGTAGTAAAAGTATTCCTTGGCCTCAACTTCGTTCGTTGTGTTTATGGGCGGCATAATCAGTATGGTCGAACCTGCATTATCCCCATACATTTCCGGATATGCAGCAGACTTTGTCTGTGCAAAGGAAGAAACGGCAATGGCAAAAGCCATCAGTCCTGCAAGTACAAAAACCTTAGTCCTCATCGTCTGCTCCTCCCGGATTGTTTTCCTCGATTCTTGCTATAATTTTGCTTAAGAAAGGTTCTGACATCGGGTACAGTTCAATTTCCTTCTTAAGATATTTAACACCCTCCTCTTCGTTACCTTCTTCTACAAGCATGTATCCGTAGTCTGCATAGATGCCCGGAGGAACTTGCGATGAGTCTGCATCGCCCTTGTTCAGTTCCATAATCTTCTTGTACTGTTCCGTCATCTTCTTGCGGGATTCATCGTCCTTATTCCTTACGTAGTCATAGGTTACGGTGGAATATTCATCCCAGTTGTACGCCCTGTTCTTGTCCGCGTCCGAGGCGGAAAGGCAGGATGTCAGCATGCACAGCAAAAGTGCTGCAGGAACTAGCAAAAGCTTGCTTTTCATTGTCTTTTTCATGGAAGCTCCACAACTTTTACCTCTCCAGCAGAGGCAAATATTTTCTTTGCTACAACAACGGCATTACTTTGGCTTATGGTAATGTCGTGAGATCCAGTCGGTATGGTGTACTGATACTTGTGCTTGTTCTTGTTTATGTCATTGATTTCGGCAGTAAAGGGGGTTCCGCCGTCAATGCTTACATGCACGGTATCAAAATACACGTCCGTATCTGCAACGATTTCAAGCTTTGCGGTATCGGGCTTTCCAGACTTTGTTGTCTGCACGCTGCCGCAAGAAAAGAACACGGTGCACAGTGCACCCAACACAACGCACAGAGCAGAAGCAGACAGTAATGTCCTCAACTTTTTTGCTTTTCCGTTCATTTGCGAATCTCCTGAATGATGTAGTCATCGTAGCTTTCAAGACCTTCGGGAATGTCACCTTCTATATCTACATACGATGATTGGTTCTCTGGCTGCCCAGTGTCTTCTGCCATCGTAACGGTTGCCGTTCCGACCTGTCTGCCCGGAAGCTCCTTGGTTCCTCCTGTCTGGGAATTCTTGACCTTTTTGCCTCTCTTCATGATTGCAAATACGTCGCCTTCCTGTATGTTCTGCCCTTTTCCGCCGTCAATGTAGTACGTGCCATCATCATAGTACAAGTTTGACTTCCAAGGATTGTCCGTGCACTTGTTGGTGATGTTTTCCACCATCTGCGAAAGGGCAGCCTGAAGGGCCTTGTCTGTGAGCGTCTCGTCGTAACCTGCCTGTCCGCCGAATCCAAGCGTCGTCTTTGTCTCCGTCTCAGCAGAACCTTCTCCATGCTCGCCGTAGATTACCTGACCAGTCCGAGCGTCTATGAGCCTCATGGAAACACCCACTTCCACGGTCTGTGTCTTGCGCTTTGTAACAGGATTCGTCTTGCCGGTTTCCTTGCGCCCGTAGCTTGTAACAGAGCCTACGAGGATGTAGTCCGCGGAAAACCTGTCCACGGCCTCCATTGCCTCATCGTCATAGAAGTTTTTGATTTCTTTGTCCGCGGACTTTATGTCATGCCTTTCAAGGAGGATGAACTTCTGCGTCTCCGCAAGCATGTCCGACAATATATCCACAGCCTGTGTGCTCACAGGGTCTGTCGCACTGTTGTAGAACGCGCCCTTTGCATACTTGGACTCATTGGAAAAGCGGTAGATTGCAACCCTTCTTCTGAATGTCCGTTCTTGGACAGGAGCAGCCGGTTCTTCCTCCACCACTTTCACAGCTTCCGCCTTTGCCTTTTCCTTAGCTTCCTTTTTTGCCTGTCGCTTTGCCTTTCTGTCACTTTTTGCCAAAGCAAAGGAACAGAACAGTGCCCCAACAATGAGTGCACTCACCAGCTTTTTCTTCACTTAAAACCTCCTGTTAATCATACGTAAATAGGACTGTCTTTATGGAGTTGTAATATTTTGCATATACGCTTCCAAGGTTCTTACCAGCATCCTTGTAACTGTAATAGGTATATCCTCCTCGGAAACCGTCTCCCTGGTCATCCCAAGTGACGTTTATGGAATCCCCCGGATATAGCGTGAAGGAAGACGGATAACCGCCGTCTTTAATTACAACTTCAATACGTTGATATCCGTATGCTCCGTTCTTAAACGTCCACGTTGACGACGACCCCGAAGAAGAATCCTGACTGCATGACAGAAGAGCAATCCCCATCATGATAAAGGCTAATAATCCGAAAAATCTCTTTCTTATCATAGAAGCATTCCTGAATACGAATTATATCCGCCAATAGCGGAATATATAATAATTCTATTAGAGTTTTGAGCATTTGTCAAACTAAAAGCATAATTTAAATATCCTCTATTAGAGGAACATTTAGATACAGTAGCGTCCAAGACTTAAGGAAGCCTCGAAACCGCAATGTTTTGAAGCCCGTAATTGAGAACCTGTGTTGTCGTATGGGAACTCGCCGAAGACGAGTTTCAGAATGTTCCCATTACTGAATATTATGGAAGAAATCGAAATTAGACGAATACTATCAGACAATCTAAAACGGCTCAGAAAACAAAGGGGTCTGTCTCAGTTAAAGTTTGCAAATGAACTGGGGATGGCACTTACGTTTATTAACGACATAGAAAACTGCAAGAAATGGGTTTCTCCAGAAACGCTGGCAAAATTTGCCACCTTTTTCAATGTTCCTGTCGCTGAATTTTTTTCGTGCCCTACAGATGCTCCAACATTAGATTCGAGACTTTTCGTGCAAGCCTTGACCTGCGAACTCCACGAAGCAATAGAAAATGTAGGGAAAAGATTCAATGTTTAAAGGAACTGCTGCTACCGTTCGCTTTGCAGGGGCAGCCCTTCGCTCCTGCAAACAGGAATCTGCAAAGACTTGAATCATATAATCATAAAATTGTCAATCCCCCAAAAAAGAGGTATTCCTAACTTTCCAAGTTTTCGGCAGTAAAAAAAATTTTTCCGCCAGAAAAAAAAATTTATCTGCCAGAAAAAAAATTTTTTCTGGCGGAAAAAAAAATTTATCTGGCGGAAAAATACTTCCTTTTTCTAAGAAAAAAAGCCGTAACAAGCATCATAAAAAATTTCTTTCCTTTTTTTCAAACCTGCCTTATCCTATAGAAAGAATATCTATAAAAAGAATGGCTAAGGAGATGCATGCATGGACAATTTTACGTTCTATTCACCGACATTTTTTGTCTTTGGAAAGGAAACCGAAAACCAGACAGGAGAATATGTAAAGAAATGTGGCGGAAGCAAGGTTTTGATTCACTTTGGAGGAAACAGTGCAAAGCGATCTGGGCTGCTGGACAGGGTTGAATCTTCCCTGAAAAAGGAAAACATTCCGTTCGTCAGTTTGGGCGGCGTAAAGCCAAACCCCAGAAGCGGCCTTGTATATGAAGGAATTGAGCTGTGCAAAAAGGAAAAGGTCAATTTCATTCTTGCCGTTGGCGGCGGAAGCGTCATTGATTCTGCAAAGGCAATTGCAGCCGGCGTTGTGTATGACGGCGACTTTTGGGATTTTTACCAGGGCAAGCCCATTGAAAAAGCCCTGCCGGTGGGAACAGTCCTTACCATTGCCGCTGCGGGGAGCGAAGGAAGCCCCGATTCCGTCATTACCAAAGAAGACGGCATGTTCAAGCGCGGTGCAAGCGGCGATGCCATCCGTCCAAAGTTCAGCATTTTAAATCCTGCCCTTACCCAGACGCTTCCGGCCTATCAGAGTGCCGCAGGCATTACGGACATCATGGCCCACCTGTACGAGCGATACCTGACCAATACCAAGGAAGTCGAAGTGACAGACAGACTCATCGAAGCCCTGCTGCTCACCATGAAGCACGAAGGTCCGCGCGTCATTGCCGACCCGAACAACTACGAAGCACGGGCAAACATCATGTGGGCAGGCATGATGGCACACAACAATTCCTGCGGTGTCGGTAGAACGCAGGACTGGAACAGCCACGGCATTGAGCATGAGCTTTCCGCTCTGTACGACTGTGCCCACGGTGCCGGTCTTGCCGTAACCATGCCGGCAGTCTTTACCTATGTCATGAAGCACGATGTCATGCGCTTTGCCAAGGTGGCCGTACGCGTGTGGGGCTGCCAGATGGACTTTGACCACCCCGAAGTAACGGCACGAGAGGGCATTGAAGCACTGAGGAATTTCCTTGTTTCAATTGGAATGCCAAAGAACTTTAAGGAACTGGGTGCAAGGGAAGAAGACATTCCAAAGCTGGTTCATGTGCTGTGCCGCGGAGACGGAAGGGATGGCTCCATTTCGGGCTTTGTCACGCTTAACGAAGAAGACTGCACGAACATCTACAAGTTGATGCTATAGGCTGCCCATGAGTACATCAAAAGCATTGTTCATTGGCGGAACAGGTACAATCAGTTCTGCCATCGTAAGAGAACTTGCTGCACGTCCTGAATGGGACGTGTGGCTCTTGAACCGAGGCAACAGGAACGACAGCGTTCCTTCCAACGTGCACCTGATTACGTGCGACATTTCGGACGAAGAAGATGCACGCAAAAAGCTTTCGGGCATGGAATTTGACGTAGTAAACGAATTCATCGGCTTTACCCGACCGCAGGTAGAGCGGGACTTCAGGCTTTTCAACGGAAAGACCAGACAGTACATGTACATCAGTTCGGCATCCGCATACGCAAAGCCTGCGGCAAGCCATGTCATTACGGAAGGAACGGCACTTTCAAACCCGCACTGGGAATATTCGCGCAACAAAATTGACTGCGAAACATTCCTCATGCAAAAATATCGGGAAGAAGGCTTTCCCGTCACGATAGTGCGTCCCAGCCATACTTATGACGAACGGCACATTCCGCTCGGCGTGCACGGAAAAAAGGGATTCTTTCAGGTCATCAAGCGCATGCAGGAAGGAAAGCCCGTCATCATCCAAGGAGATGGAACATCCCTGTGGACGGTAACGTTCAACACCGACTTTGCAACCGGCTACATCGGTCTGATGCAGAACCGCCATGCCATTGGCGAAGCATTCCAGATTACCGGAGACGAAGTGCTTTCGTGGAACCAGATATACCAGACCATTGCAGATGCATTGGGAGTGCCGCTCAACGCGTATCATGTTGCCTCGGACTACCTGAGTGCCGTAGGAGACAGGTTCGGCTTTGACTTTGAAGGAAGCCTTACCGGAGACAAATCGGTTTCCGTTGTCTTTGACAATGCAAAGCTCAAGCGGCTCGTGCCGTCCATGCAGACGACCGTTCCGTTCCACAGGGGAGTCCGCATTGCGCTGGACTACATCCGTTCGCATCCCGAATGCCAGACGGAAGACCCTGAATTTGATGCATGGTGCGACAAAGTGATTGCCGTGCTGGAATCTTCAAAGAACAATTTCTAAGTTCGGAACTTAGATTCCTTCAGGAGAATACAATGGGAATTGATATACACAAAATGTCAAAGCTGGGATTCGGCCTCATGAGGCTCCCTGAAAAAGACGGAGCCATAGACATTGAACGCGTAAAGACAATGGTGGACAGGTACATGGATGCCGGCATGAACTATTTTGACACGGCATACGTGTACCATGGCGGCACATCGGAGGTTGCCGCCCGCGAAGCTGTCGTAAAACGGTACCCACGCGACAGCTTCATGCTCGCAACAAAACTCCCCGCGTGGGAAATAAAAAAGGAAAGCGACATTGAACGCATTTTCAACGAACAGTGCACGCGAGCAGGAGTCGATTACTTTGACTTTTACCTGCTGCACTCCATTGAAGACGGATCCAACTATGACGTATATGAAAAATACGACTGCTTCAGCTGGGGACTAAAGGCAAAAGAGCAGGGACGCATAAAGCACTTCGGCTTTTCGTTCCACGGGACGCCGGAGCTTTTGGAAAAAGTGCTGGACAAGCATCCCGAAATGGAGTTTGTACAGATTCAGCTCAATTACCTTGACAGGACAAATCCTGTCGTGCAGTCGCAAAAGCTGTACGACATTCTGCACGAACGATCCATACCCATGATAATCATGGAACCGGTGCGCGGAGGGATGCTTGCCAGCATGGCTCCCGAAATTGAGGCAAAATTCAAGGCACAGCGTCCAGACAGTTCCGTTGCCTCGTGGGCATTGCGCTATGTCGGCTCGCTTGAAGGAGTCATGACCATTCTTTCCGGCATGTCTACGGAAGAACAGATGGAAGACAACATCAAGACGTTTTCGAATTTCGAACCGCTCACGCAGGACGAAATGAAAACCATAAACGAAGTCACCGAAGAAATCCTCCGCATTCCGCAGATAGGATGCACGTCATGCAGGTACTGCACGGACGGCTGCCCCATGCACATCAGCATTCCCGATGTGTTCAGGACGGTCAACACCCTGCGCCGCTATCATGACGACTGGCGGGCAAAGAACTTTTATGCAGGACTTGTTTCGCGCACAGGAAAGGCTTCGGACTGTGTTTCCTGCGGTCAGTGCGAAGGCGTGTGCCCGCAGCATCTTCCCATCATTGACCTGCTAAAGGAAGCAGCCGACATGCTCGGCGAACAAAAGGAGTAACCATGGAAACAGTAAAATGGGGTGTCCTTGGCACCGCCACCATTGCCAAAGGGTGCACGATACCCGGCATGCAGATTGCAAAAAATACATCACTGCATGCAGTTGCTGGGCGCAACAAGGAAAAGGCACGGCAGTTTGCACAAGAGTTCGGATTTGCCACATATTATGGAAGCTACGAAGAGCTTTTGCAGGACGATGACGTGCAGGCAGTATACATTCCGTTGCCAAACAATCTGCATGCCCAGTGGGTGATTGAAGCTCTCAAGGCTAAAAAACATGTCCTGTGCGAAAAACCCCTTGCACTGAATGCAAGGCAGGCCGAGCAGATGTTTGAAACGGCACGTGAAAACGGCGTGCATCTTATGGAAGCCTATGCCTACCTGCACAGCCCGTACATGCAGAGCCTGAAAAACGATGTGCACAGCGGCATCATCGGTGACATTGACTGCATTGACACGGCTTTTTTGACACAGGGATACAAGGAAGACATCCGCCTGTACAAGGAGCAGGGCGGAGGAGCATTCTATGACCTTGGGTGCTACTGCACCACGATGATTCTTTCGCTTGTAGATTCCGAGCCGGAAACCATAAAAGCCGTTGCAGAATTTTCGGACAAGGGAGTGGACGACATGACAACAGGCTTTATCCACTTTAAGAACGGAGTGCGCGCTTCGTTCAACGTAGGCATGATTTTGGGAAAGAACACCAATGCACGCCTTGACAGGCTTTACATTCACGGGACAAAAGGCTTCATCAAGTCAGACGTGGAATACAACCAGTCAGGAAAGCTGAGCTATCAAATCTGTACAGACAAAGGTACTGTTGAACGCTGCATCGATGTTCCTCAGAATTACAGCCTTGAAGTCCAGCAGCTCGGTACGTGCATTCTTGATGGTGCAGAACCTTTTGTATCGCCTGATTTTTCACTAAAGAATGCACGGCTCATGGATGCCGTTTTCAAGGATATCGGCTATTAGGGCTGACAACTTCGGAGTGCCGGCATGCACGCCGGCATGCACAAGGAAAGCACAGGAGAATAACATGCAAAAAGCAAAAACAAAGGGACTGGCAAAGAGAATATGCATGTCCTTTTTCGGAGTCATTATATGTGCCGTCAGCGTGGGAATATTTAAAATTGCCGCCCTCGGCGTAGATCCGTTCCAGTCATTCATGGCAGGACTCGACAAGCTCATACCGATAGACTTCGGACTGCTGTACATCATCGTAAATGCGCTGCTGCTTTCCTTTGCACTCATCTTTGACAGACATTACATAGGAATCGCCACATTCATAAACCTTTTCCTTTTGGGCTACATAACGCAGTTTTCGTATGAATTCCTGCAGACACTATTTGTACAGCCATCACTCCTTGTCCGCATCCTGTGCCTTGTTGTCGGTGTTGGCATCATCTGCTTCGGCTCTGCGTTCTACATGACTGCCGATTTGGGAGTTTCCACCTATGATGCAGTTGCACTCATAATCTGCAACACGTGGAAGAAAGGCAAATTCCAGTACGTCAGAATCATTACGGACATCATCTGTGTCGTACTCGGAATCGTGCTTTTCCTCATTGCAGGAGGAACCCTGTCCGCAATTCCAACGATAGCGGGCATTGGAACAATCATAACGGCATTCTTTATGGGACCGCTCATAGAGTTCTTTAACGTGCACTGTGCCCGCCCGTTCCTGAACGGCAGTTTCAAAACAGACGATTCTGAACAGGCATAGCCCTTCACTCGACAGCACGGGCAAATTGTGCAATACTGTCTGCATGAATTCAGCCATACCTCATTATACATCAATTGCAAGTGCACTCGTTTCGCTCTTTGGTACGTCCGTTTCAATTGCACGGACTGACCGCGTAACAGGCGGAGACATCAACAAAGCCTATGCCCTTACACTGAATAGCGGCGAACGCATATTCATGAAAGCAAATGCAAAGGAACATGCCGATTTTTTTACGGCCGAGGCTTCAGGGCTTTCTGCAATAGCCGCTACAAACGCAATTGAAACGCCTCGCATTCTGTGTACGGGCACTGACGATGGAGAACAGGCGGGATACAGCTTTCTTTTGCTTGAATACATTGAAAGCGGCAAAAAACGCAAGGACTATTGGGAAACTTTTGCGCAAGAACTCGCAGCGCTGCACACTGCCGACACTACTGCTTTCGTGGCAGGAGGAAGGTTCGGCTTTTTCCAGAACAATTACATAGGAGCAAGGGCGCAGGCAAATACTCCTGCCGAACGCTGGGTTTCATTCTTTCGCGACCAGCGGCTTGAACCCCAGTTCAAGGCGGCAGACCACTACTTTGCACAAAGCGACAGAACGCTCATTACAAAGCTGCTGGATCATCTGGACGATTTTCTTGTTGAACCTGAACAGCCGAGCCTGCTCCACGGCGATTTGTGGAGCGGCAACGTGATGTGCGGTGCAGACGGCAAAGCCATGCTCGTTGATCCGGCATCGTATGTCGGCAATGCCGAAGCAGACATTGCAATGACAGAACTGTTCGGCGGCTTTCCAAAGGTTTTCTACGATGCCTACCGGCAGGCAAAACCCCAGCAGGCCGGCTACGAAGACCGCCGCGACCTGTACAACCTGTACCAGCTGCTCAACCACTTGAACCTGTTCGGTCAAAGCTATCTGGAACCCGTCAAAAGCATCGTTGCGGAATACGTAGGGTAAGCTTTTCCTGCGTTGTACCAGAACGGCTTCAAAAGCAGCTTCCGTTCCCCTCAAAATCCGATGAATCTACTATCTGTAATAACAAAAAGCTTTTTTTTCATAAAAAAAACCCTGCATCCGTTAATTATTATTTCTAAAAACGAAAAAAAGATTTATAATAAACGCTATGAATCGTTTTTTTTATCTTTCAGTCCTTGCAGGACTGTTTTTATCCTTTGCCGCCTGTGACACAAAAACAGTCAGGCAGCCTTCAAAGGGACCTCTTCCGGAACAGAATGTATCCGGTTCAGTACTCAATGTTTCCTTTGATGCAACAATAGACAGCCTTGATCAGCAGAAAGCAGTCTATGCAAGTTCCTTCGAAATCATAGGAGGAGTCATTGACGGACTCATGCAGATGGCAGACGATGGTTCTGTCAAAAAGGCAATGTGTGAAGAAGAAATCGTTTCTCCAGACGGACTTACCTATACATTCAAACTGAGAAAAGATGTATTTTGGTCTAATGGAGTCCCCGTTACGGCCGATGACTTTGTATACGGCTGGCAAAGGGCAGTTGACCCTGCAACGCAATCCGAATACGCATTCCTTTTGAGCGACATTGCTCAGGTAAAGAATGCCGGTGCAATCATGGCAGGACAAATGGAGCCAAACCAGCTGGGCGTGCGTGCCGTTGACAAATACACCTTTGAAGTGCAGCTGACCGTTCCCGTATCTTTTTTTGACCAGCTGCTCTACTTCTGCACGTTCTACCCGGCAAACCAGAAATTCATCGAAAAAGTCGGCGACAAATATGCCACAAGCCCCGACACCTATCTTTGCAACGGTGCATTCATCCTTACGGAATACAAGCCAGAAGCAAAAAGCATCAAGCTCACAAAGAATACTGCCTACTATGATGCACGGAACGTAAAGCTTGCCGGCGTGCACTACACGTTTGTAAACGACGGTGCAGAGGCTTTGCGGAAATATCAGAGCGGAGAACTCGATCTTGTTGAACTCGATGGTGCACAGGTACAGACGCAAAAAGACAATCCCGACTTCAAGTCCATCGATTCAGGATTCCTGTACTACCTTTCCTTTAACCTTGACCTTCCGAAGTTCAGCAACCTGAACATGCGCAGGGCCATTTCCCTTGCCTTTGACCGTGAGCAGATTGCACAGGAAATTGCAGACGGTTCAATTGCAGCCTATGCATGTGTTCCGACCGGCTATACATTCAGTTCCTCAGGGCAGGACTTTACGACCGGCAGCATAGAATTTCCTGACTCCTGTTCATACAATCCGACCCTTGCAAAACAATATTTTGCGGCGGCTCAGGCAGAAACAGGCTTGCGCAACATCGAAATAGAATTCCTTGTTGCAGACCTTGATGCCCAGCGCATTGCGGCTCATTCCATAAAGCGACAGGTAGAAGCAAACCTGCCCGGCGTAAAGTTCAATCTGAAAATCGTTCCAAAGAGCGAACGCCGCAAGGCAATGGTAAGCCATCAGTTTGAACTGGGACTTACCAACTGGGGGCCTGACTATGCAGATCCAATGACATACCTTGCCATGTGGGTCACGGGCAATGACAACAATCACGGCAACTACAACAATCCCCAGTACAATGCACTCATTGCAAGCTGTACTGACGGCGACTTGTGTACAAAGCCTGATGAACGATGGACAGCCCTGAAACGTGCAGAAACAATGGTCATGGACGATGTTGCCGTATCGCCGGTGTACCAGCAGTGCAATGCCGACCTTATCAAGTCGAACGTAAAGGGCATTGCGTTCCATGCGGTAGCCATCAACAGAATCTACAAACACACGACAAAATAAAGGGGAAGGACAATGGAAGAAACAATGCAAAAAAAATACAGCCATCTGGCTGTCAGCTTTTCAATACGAATTTTTATTGTCCTCATCATATTCTTTTCTATCCAAACGCTTCTTTTGGTGCGGATAGTAAAGAACTTTTCGGAAAAGGACTACTCTTCGTTCAGCGAAAAAGTCATTGAAGAAGATGCAGGAAAAATAAGCAACTGGAACGAAGTTCTGGTAAACGACCTGCGCATCTACTCTGACAACGACGTTACGAAGCGTGGCAACACCGCCGAAATTCTTGCATGGATTTCCAGCCACGAAAGCATCAGGAACAAATACTTCAACTACATCATGTACTGCACTCCCGATGGAGTAGGCTATTCCAGCGACGGCAGGACAATTACCGTCATTTCGATGCCATTCTTTAGGGCAATCATGAACAACAGGCAGGATCGCTATGTTTCAAACATTGTATTCCTTGCCGATGGCTCCGTCTGCTATTACATTGCACGTCCTGCATACGATGCCTCGGGCAAGCTGATTGGAACGTTTGCCGGTGCCGTAAAGCTTGACGAAATTGACAAGATGGTGGGAAAGCTTTCGCTCGGTTCAGACGGAAAAGCCATTCTCGTGGGCGATGACGGTGTTCTGATTTCGCACATGTTCGGCCAGAACAAGTACATGGATCTTTTGTACAGCGACAAGGCGGGGTACAGCGGGCTGAACGACATTGCATCGCAGGCAATCAAAGACAAGGAAGGCGAAGGATATTTCTTTGATCCTGCTGGAACACGGTACTACGTGTCCTATGAGCCTGTTCCGGGCACGCCGTGGATTGCAATGCTTACCATTCCCGTAAAGCAGATTGACGTTGCCGCAAACGCCCTGCGCACGACTATCATCATCATCAGCATCCTGATTGCACTCTTCCTGATTGCAGCCTGTATCGTGCTGCTTGTCCTTGCCTTGAAGCCGTTGACAATCGTCAGAAACAGCATCATGAAAATTGCCACCGGCAATGCAGACCTGACGCAAAAGCTGGAAGTTCGAAGCAACAACGAAATCGGTGCTTTGGGCAACGGCTTTAACCAGTTCATGGAAAAGCTCCGCTCCATTGTTGCAGGACTTAAAAACTCTGAACACACGCTGGACGAAGTAAACGTCGGACTTCAAAACAGAATCGAGGACAACGGAAACTCCATTCAAGACATCATCAAGGATTTGAACGACATCGGCTCTCAGGTTCAGAATCAGGCCGATTCCGTTACGGCAACGGCAACGGCCGTTGAAGAAATTTCCAAGAACATCGAGTCTCTGGAACACATGATTGAAAACCAGGCGAGCGGCGTGACGGAAGCTTCTGCAGCTGTCGAAGAAATGATTGGAAACATCAACAGCGTAAACTCATCAGTCGGAAACATGGCAAGCTCATTTACGAACCTGACCGACAATGCAAAGGAAGGTGTCAAGCGGCAGAATGACGTTAATGAACGCATCAAGCAGATTGAAGAGCAGTCAAAAGCCCTTCAGGATGCAAACAAGACGATTTCTTCCATTGCAAGCCAGACAAACCTGCTTGCCATGAACGCCGCCATAGAAGCAGCCCATGCCGGCAATGCAGGAAAGGGATTTTCTGTTGTTGCCGATGAAATCCGCAAGCTGTCGGAAACATCTTCGAACCAGTCAAAGAAAATCCGCGACGAGCTAAAGAACATTCAGGATTCCATCAATGATGTTGTTTCTGCTTCTCAGGCCTCAAGCGACTCCTTCGATTCCGTAAACAGGAGCATTGAAAGCACCCAGCAGCTCGTCATTCAGATTAAATCTGCTATGGAAGAGCAGCAGCAGGGTTCAAAGCAGATTGTATCTGCCCTTCACCTTATGAACGACAATACGACCGAAGTCCGCGCGGCTTCCCACGAAATGTCCATAGGAAACCAGCAGATTTTGAATGAGGTTGACCAGCTGCGAGAAGCAACCATGGTCATCAAGGGCAGCATGAAAAAGATTTCCGAAAGTGCCGAAAACATTAAAAATTCAAGTAAAGCTCTGAACGACATTTCCGGTTCCGTTCAAAAGACGGTTCAGGAAATAGGAAGCCAGATTGACCTCTTTACGGTCTAGGATGAAAGCAGGGGCTATTCAGGGGATGTAGCCTGAAAAATGCAAGACCTGCGAGAAAAGATTCGTTCCAGGTTATGTCATTAACCAGTTGCAATAACTGCAAGACTGTTTGATAATAAAGCTCAGGTGAACACATGAAGGAAAGCTTTTTCAAACAGTCCATGCAGATTGCAATTCCCGTCGCCCTGCAGGCGATGCTCCAGTCTTCTTTTTCAATCATCGATCAAATTATGGTAGGGCAGCTTGGCAAACAGGCCATTGCAGCCGTAGAGGTAGGGGGCAAGCCCGGCTTTGTATTTGCGTTTGTGAGCGGTGCCGTAGCTACGGTAACCGGCATAATGGTTTCGCAGTACATGGGCAAAAAAGATGAAGAAAAGATACACGTCAGCATGTCCGTCAATCTGTGCGTCATGCTCTGCATTTCTGTCATTACGGCCTGCCTGTGCCTTGCCGTACCCGAATGGCTGGCATGCATCTTTACAAGGGATGAATCCGTAACGGCAGAAGCTGCTTCTTACATACGGATTGTTTCACTGATATATCCTCTTTCGGGAGTGGCAACCATCCTTGCCGTACAGATGAGGTGCAAGAACCACTCGGACTATCCTCTGTACATTAGTGCAGTGTCAGCAGTGGTAAACACCGTTCTTAACTTTGTCCTTATCTTTGGACACCTTGGCTTTTCTGCACTGGGGGTAAAGGGTGCTGCAATGGCAAGCGTTTTTTCCCAGGCGGTAAACCTCGTGCTCATGATTCTTTTTTACAGAAAGACTGCCTCCCTGCATTTTTCGCTGAACATGACAGGCTCCGAAGTAAAGCAATACGTTTTAATGCTGCTGCCTGTTGTTGCAAACGAGTTTCTGTGGACAATCGGACAGAACATAAACACGTACATTTACGGGCACATGGGAACGGATGAGCTTGCGGCAATGTCTCTTACCGGTCCTGTACAAGGTCTGTTCATTGGAGCCTTGTCTGGTCTGTCGCAGGCAGCAGCAATCATCATTGGCAAGCGGCTCGGCGAAAAGAAGTATGACGATGCCTATCGTGAATCAAAGAAAATCTGTCTGTACGGCTTTGCAGGATCGGTCGTCTTGAGTATCATGTTGATTGCTGCAAGCTCCGCATACACAGGCTGCTACAACATAGAACAGAGCGTACGGGCTACAGGAACGGCACTGCTCATTACATTTGCAGTACTTGCACCGGTAAAGGTTGCCAACATGATTCTTGGTGGTGGTGTCATACGGAGCGGAGGCAGGACAAAGTACATCATGATGATTGACATGATGGGAACATGGCTGGTAGGCGTTCCGCTGGGGCTGCTTACAGGATTGGTCTTAAAACTTCCAGTCGTTTGGGTATACT
>JAFVDR010000159.1 GCA_017476165.1 Treponema sp.
AGACGGCATAGATTCAAAGTGCAAGGAGTCTGGCTATGAGATGCTCCTTGAAAACATGCGTTTCTTTCAAAAATTTGCACTTGATTTTACCAATGTAAAGGCTCAAAAGGAATTGTGCCTTAAGCACATAGGAAGTTTGCTTTCCAAACAGGTAGAAGGCATCATATACATTGCAAACCATTGCAGGGAAATTACGTATGTTCCCGATGATTTGCAGGTGCCGCTTGCATGTGCTTATTGCTATGCGCCCGGAAACCGCCATGCTGCGGTGCTCATGGACGATGAAAAAGCTGGCTACGAAATAACGAAACTTCTTATTTCGAGGGGACATTCAAAGATTGGTGTCATCTGTGGACCTTTGGTAAGCTACCACACTCAGAAAAGACTTGCCGGACATCAGGAAGCTCTTTTTGACAGCGGCATTCTGTATAATGCAAAAAATGTCCGCTACGGAGACTGGAAGAAAGATGACGGCTATGTCTATGCAAAAGAACTGTATGAGTCGGGCTGCACGGCAATCTTTGCATTCAACGATTTAATGGCTGGCGGTGCAGAAGATTGGTTCAGGGACAACGATATCGCCGTTGGCAAGGATGTTGCCGTTTTTGGATTCGATGACAGGGAGGTGAGCCGATTCTGCATTCCCCAAATTTCAACGGCATCTCTACCCCTCTTTGAAATAGGTCAGAAGTGCGCCGATTTGATTATCAATGCGACTCCTGCCTCTGGAGTGGAAACGTGCTTGCTTCCGTGCAACATCATTGAACGGAAGTCTTCTATGACAGGGACTGAAGGTGTTTCTGCTGTAGATTAAAGGTTTTAGTAAATGAATTATGCAAATTTTCGAAAAATTTAAAAAATTTTGCTTGCTTTTTGTAGAATGTGTTTTATACTGTGAAAAAAGAGGCTTGAGAAACGTTTGTTTTTCAAGCTTATTTTTACAAACTTTACCTAAACGTTTTAGTAAACAAAGCACGGTCTTTTCTAACGAATTTTAGAAAAAGTCTTAATAGACAAAAGGAGATTTATATGAAAAAAATTTTAGTATTGGTGGCAGCTGTTCTTTGCACGGTATTGTCTTTTACAGGATGCGGCGGAAAATCTGGTTCTCAGGAAAAAACTGGTGGCAAAACCAAACTGGTAATCTGGGACTATTTCGAAACAGATTCTCAAAAGATTATGATGACTCAGCTTTTGGACGGTTTTAACAAGACTCATCCTGATTACGAGGCAACACACGTATATGTTCCTTTTGCAGATTATCAGAAGCAGCTTACTCTTGGCATTGCTTCGGGCGAGCTTCCTGATCTTGTAATCATGGACGGCTGCAGCATGGCTGCATTCGTCAAGCTGGGACTTCTTGCAGACATTTCTTCTGCCGACCTTCCTTGGAATGAATATCTTGCAGGTCCTATGGAATCCAGCATGCTGGATGGAAAGCACTATGGACTTCCGTTCGCAACAAACTGTACGGCATTGATTTACAATAAGGACATTTTTGATGCAGCTGGTGTTGCTTATCCAGATGAAAACACGACATGGGAACAGTTCCGCGAGATGGCAAGAAAACTGACTAAAAACGGAATTTCAGGCTTTGGCAATGCCGCTACAAATACAGATGAAGGCACATTCCAGTGCCTCCAGTGGCTCTACACTGCAGGTGGTTCTTACAAAGACATTGAGGGTGGTGTAAAGGCTTTTGAATTCATGCAGGACATGATAAAGGAAGGCATTTGGACGAATGAAGCCGTCAACTGGACTCAGTCAGATGTAAACTACAACTTTATGGGCGGAAGCCTTGCAATGGAGCAGAATGGACCATGGCAGATTCCCGTATTTGAAGCAAGTGCTCCAGACCTCAACTATGGTGTAACGGTCTTGCCAAAATTCGATGAAAAGTCTGGACAAGCAACTTCCATTCTTGGCGGCGAGAACATTGGTGTTGTAAAAAAGGCTGATACTACTGGTGGCATTGAATTCCTCAAGTACTACAATCAGGACAATGTAATGGTAGAAACCATGAAGCTGTACGGCTCATTCCCTCCAAAAATTGAAGCTGCAAAGAATCCGTTCTGGACAGACGATCCTGTACAGGCTGCATTCATCAAGCAGCTTGAGACATCCATTCCAAGAGGTCCAAGTCCTTCTTGGCCTTCATATTCTGCTGCCATCCAGAACGGATTCCAGGAGATTATGACAATGAAAAAGACTCCAGCTCAGGCTGCAGCAGATACGCAGAAAGCGGTTAATGCAATAAAATAATTGAATCCCAAAACTCTTTTGGCGGAAGGAAATCCTCCTCCTTCCGCCTTTCGTGAGGTTGTTATGAAAAGAAAATATATTTCTGAAAAATATTTGGGAATAGCATTCTCCATTCCTGCCCTGGTGTACATGATTGTGTTCATCGGTCTTCCTACGTTTCAGAATTTCATTCTGAGCTTTAAGAACATAGATGTCTATACGTTTGCAGATAAAACACAGCAAAGTTTTGTCGGTTTTAAGAACTACATAGATCTTTTTTCAGGCGGCAATTCCATTTTGCAGCTTTCTATGGTCAACACGCTGACGTTTACAGTCTTTTCAATTTTGTTCCAATTCATCATAGGATTTGCCCTTGCCCTCCTGTTCAATCGACACTTTACGGGTAGTGCATTTTTCAGGGGCGCAACCATGATTTCGTGGGTTCTTCCCGTTACGGTTGTGGGCCTCTTGTTTAAGTTCATGTTTCAAGTAAAGGGCGGCATAATCAACCAGTTCCTGTTGACCATTGGATTTATACAAGAGCCTGTGGAATGGCTTTTGCAGGCAAAATCTGCAATGGCTGCCATCATAACGGCAAACATTTGGATTGGAATTCCTTTCAACATGATGCTCATTACGACAGGGCTTACCACGATTCCAGAAGAAATTTATGAGAGTGCAAAGCTTGATGGGGCAGGAAAAGTCGTGACTCTGTTCAGAATCACCATCCCCATGATAAAGCCTGCCATAATGTCTGTCCTTACCCTTGGATTCATTTATACGTTCAAGGTTTTTGACTTGGCATGGGTCATGACGAAGGGTGGCCCTGTAAACGCAACGGAACTTATGTCAACATTTGCCTATAGGCTTTCGTTTGAAGAATTTCAGTTCAGCAAAGCCGCAA
Source organism: Treponema sp. (assembly GCA_017476165.1). Lineage (GTDB taxonomy): Bacteria > Spirochaetota > Spirochaetia > Treponematales > Treponemataceae > Treponema_D. The sequence continues at coordinate 3,146 of JAFVDR010000159.1, forward strand.
CTGCTGCGAATGTACTGTTCATGATTCTTTTTGTTGTCGGAATATTCTATATCAAAACCATTGATGAAAGCGAGGAAATGTAATGAAAGAAAAAGAAACCAAGAAAAAAAAGGAAGAAAAGCAAAATTATTTTGTATTTGCCATTGCCCTTATCTTTTTTGTCATATTCATTTTTCCGCTTTACTGGATGCTTGTCACTGCCCTTAAGACTCAGGTGGAAATTTTTCAGGTGCCGACACCAATCTTTCCTAAGAAAATTACGCTGGAACCGTTTGCGTATCAGCTTTCCGTTTCCGGCGATACATTGCGCGGGTTCAAGAACAGCTTGATAATTGCTGTGGGAACGACAATCATTTCCACGTTCCTTTCCATACCCGCTGCCTATGGACTTGCTCGCTTTAAGTTCAGGGGAAACAAGATTATCATTCTGCTGTTCCTTATCATGCAGATGCTGCCTTCAACACTTGTGCTTACATCTTTGTACATCATGTTTTCAAAACTCAAACTGCTCAGTTCCTACTGGTCACCAATCCTTGCAGATGCAACGCTCGGCATTCCGTTTTCGGTCATCATTTTGCGCACCTATTTCATTTCGATTCCGAAAGAGCTTGACGAAGCTGCTCGGATTGACGGATGTAGTCCCGTTTCTGCCTTTACTAAAATAATGCTTCCGTGTGCAAAGCCGGGCATTGTGGTTTCCGCAGTGTTTTCCTTTGTATATGCATGGGGCGATTTGATTTACGGCATTACTTTCATGACCAATCCGTTGAAGCGCCCCATTACATCAAGCATCTACAATTATGTACAGCAGTATCAGACGCTGTGGAATTCAACGATGGCATTCGGAATCATATCCATCCTTCCTGTCGTGCTGATTTTTATTTTCATGCAGCGATACATCGTAAGTGGTCTTACGAATGGTGCCGTAAAAGCCTAGATTCGATGCAACAGGCACGTGCTGGCTGCACGTGTCTGTTGCTGTATCATTGCACTTAGTCGTTAGGAAACTGCACGTCTATTGCTTGTACCAAGCCCTGTCGCAAGAACAGACTGCTGGTTTCTTGTGCGGTAAGCGATGTTCCTGTATGCGTTTGTTTCTGGTCTCCACATGCAACTGTAATGGTTGCTGTGCTTCCTGTTGCAAAGTGATATGTCACTGGTACGCCGCACCACGTAAAGTGCAGTGTTCCGTCTGCTTTTACTTCGGATTTTTTCAGCAGCACAGGATTGAATGAGGCGATGCCTCCTTCTATTGAAACGCCCAGTTCTCCCCACCGTGTGAGTACCTCTTCTTTTACCTGACCTGTCATGCCCGGTTGCTTTGCCCCCTGTAAGTGCGGGGTGTGCGAGTACGGATCAGCAGGAAAAGCTCCATACACATCTGGAGTCTTGTTGTAGCCAAGCCCATTCCGAATGTCATAATAGGCGTGCTTCAGCTTTTCGGCAGCTTCGGTGATGTGCCGGGCACATGATGCAAAGAAGTTTTCCTGTACGGCAAGCAGAAGCTTTGACACCATGTGCCAGTAGATGCTGCCGAGTCCTTCGTAGGCGTAGAATGTTCCCGATCGTCCTGTAAAGGACTGGTGGTTGAAGGTCTTTTCGTACAGGTCAAAAAGAGCTTTTCGTTCGACTTCTGAAGGAATGTCCTTTTCTTTTTGTGCCTGAATGAAGTCTTTCAGTACCTGTGCATTCCTGAATTCCGGGTTAAAGTGGTATGTTCCTTCGCTGTCCTGTTCCAGATACAGGTTTCCTGTCCGCTCCAAAAGAGAGGAGAGTGGTGCTGTGTCATCTTTTAAAACGCAGTTCTTGCTGCAGAATGCCGGCAGTTCCTTGTTCGGGTACAGCATGTAGGAGTTCTGGTGCGGTTCGTACATGTTGCTGTTGCGCAAGGCCTGCACGACATCCAGAGATTCTTCTGGAGTAAGCAGTGTGGATGAAAGTATCGCCACCTGTCCTTCGAGCATTTCCTGAAGGTATTCAACCTTCATGCCGCTGTCAGAAATTTTCAGCGTGTTGTATGAATTGTACAGACCGTCATTGCGTTTGTTCAGTCTGATGGAATGTTCCAGGTGCTGGTTGATGAGTGCAAGTGACGCTGCAATCTCTGTGCACGGTACGTCTTCGTCACCAGCGGCATAGCCATGTGCATACAGCTCCGTTCGCTCTGCTTCAAAAAGCAATCCCGCCTTGTCGGCAAATGCTTTTCGCTGTGCATCGTTTTGTGCACACGATTCTGCGTTTGTGCTTGCAAACAGGTTTGCCAAGTCGTAAAAACATGTTTTGACAGCCTTTGGCAGTGTTGCGTTTTTTACCGGCGTGTTCTTGAAAATGTCTTCCAAATGTGCAATGTAGCGGTATAGATAGCACAGCGTCACGACAGAAAGCCCGTATCCTGCAAGTGCGTTGTTTGCATCGTTCCATTCTGGACGCTGCGTGTTCAGCCAGATTCCCCCTGCTGGAATAAAGTTTGCAATCTTGCTTATGACTATCTGAAGAGCCTTTGCTGCAAAGGTGACAAGGTATGGGTTTCCATCCTGCCCGAGAATGAGTTTTGCATCAGAACCGTTTTGAGCTTCCTGTGCCTTGAGAGTGTTGCTCAGTTCCCTGTCAAATGCAATGGTTTCGCGTGGATTTTTTACGATGTCTGCGTATGGTTTTATTCTGTACGGAACGTTTGCACTGGCATATATCTTTTCGTTGATTCCGTTCAACAGATCGTTGCGCTTTGTCTTGTCGTAGAATTCCAACAGCTTTTCAAAATAGATGACCTGATGGTCGCCCCAGTAGCCAATCTGTGCCCATGGATTTGTGGGATCGGGAATTTCCCAGTCAATGCCCTTCCTGTTGATTTTGTACGGGTTGAATCCGTCTGCCGTCATGGCATTGAGGAATTTTGCACACATGTTCTTGATGTATTCAGGATAGGAATAAACGAGGGCCTCCCAGTTTTGGAAAATGTCGCGCCAGTTTCCTTCGTAGTTCAGGATGGAATTTCCATTGCGGTCTTTGAGCTTTATGTTAAAGATGTTCCAAGGGCGGCTTGGATCGCCGTGCCGCCGCGAGAATGTAAGCGGCATGTATTCAAGGAACAGTCGCCTAAATTGGGCATCCTTTGTATTGTTCACGAGTTTTGCAAAATCTCCGTAATTGACAAGCCCCTTTGCATCCTGTGCCGCACTGAGCTTTGTCAGATAGCCCCTGCATGGCTGCACCTGTGCGGCATTGCGCTGGGCAACGAAACGCAGAAAGTCCTGCGGATTGATTTTTCCCTTGTCTGCAAAAATGCCGCCGCGCATGATGTTGAACATGACGTTTTCCTGATGATGAAGACACGCCATGGTATCGGCCGTGTCCTGAATGCCGTCCGCTGCCTGTATGTAGCTGGTCATGATGCTGTCGCCGTTTGCGATGTCTGCTTCCAAATCTTTTACGGCTCCGGCACGGTCTTTGAGTGCCGCTTTCAACTGTACTATTTGAGGCAGCGTGCGTGCAGTGTCAAACACTTGATACCAGTTGCAAGCTTTGCCGGGGGCGAGTTCCATGTTTTTGCAGATGTAGCATGAAGCACGCTTGCCTTTTAGTACAGACTCCGTTGCAAACTGTTCAAAGCGGGGCAATCTGTCCATGTCAATGAACTGTTCCGGTGCGTTTTCCGCAAGAATCACTCTGTCTGGTGTGGAAAACCAGCAGGTGTTTGCGTAAAGCCCCTCATTCGGTTCAGCTTTGTCCGACACTATTGACGACACCGTGAACAAGACGATGTTTGCATCTGTTTCCAAGTCTGTCTTTTTGTATGCGTCCAGCAGTATGCTGTTGTCGTTCTGGAATTTCGACGTGCAGCATGCAGGAAGAATGTTGCGGCATCCGTCCAGAACGGCAATCTTTTTGTCCTTGTGCGACAGGTTTTCGATGTAGCTTGTCCTGACAAGTCCATATTTTTCACTGGAAGTCCAGCCAGTCCTGAAAAGGAGTTGCAGCTCCGTATTGATTTCTTCAAACCAAACCTGAGTGCCGTTGAAGTTCTTGTAGATTGCATGCTTCAGCTTTTTTTCTGCCGCGCGCTTTTGCACTTGTGGTGCGTGGAAACTCGAAAACGGCTCCCAGAATGCTATGCCGCTGTCCTGCTCAACGGCAATGCACGTGTAGTTTCCCGTGTATGATGCGGCATCGCTTACTTTGTCTGCCGTGTAGTACGGAAAGATTGCATGGTTGCTGTCTATGCGACCTGCAGTAATGCCTCCCTGCGACCAGCAAAAGTTCCAGATGTCGGATGCACTGGTGATGGTCATAAAGAAGTTGTCCATGCTTTCGTAGTTTTCTATTTTATACACGTCCTTTCCGTCCAGCTTTGAAAAGGACCCTTGTGCTTTCATGTTCATACGCTGCTCCTGGTTATGGGAAATGGTGCTGTTCAGAAATGCGATGCCTCCGAACGACTTCTCCAACATCCCTGTGCTCGATCAGAGGGGAATCGAAGTGTGTTCTCTCTGACCAATTCCACCATAAATCAGAAGGTGCTGATTGTCAACAAATTTCGGCAAAAGAAAGCAAAAATTTGTTTGCGAAAACAATTTAAGGGATGCTCCTGCATCTATTCTTTGCGTTCGTACAGAGCCTTTCTGTAGGCATCGCGGCTTCCGTTTACCTCAGTGCCTCCATGTCCTGCACCATCATTAGTTACAGCTGTGAATGCTTCAGCTTTTCGAGATTTCCTTATGCAATGCCAGCCCTCTTGAAATGTTTTTTTAGCAGGACTTTTGCGAACAGTGCTCCAAGGATGCCGAAAATAAATGCACTTGCAAAAAGAACTGGACACATCCACAACGGCATGAGCCGTGAAAGTGTGGTGACGTAATTCTGATCAAAATTTGGACGTGTAGAAAAATATTTGTCAATATTGGTAAACAAAGGTATGAAATTCGACCAGTCTACAATCATAAAGATGCCACTGCTAAGGACAGCCTTTTTTGAGCTTTTAAAATTTCCTGTTTTGTAGACCCAGTCTGCAATGAGTCCTGTAATGGCACTGCATAAGAAGGGATATATTCCCATGCCGGTAATAAAAAGAAGCAGCCCGACGATTAAGCTCATGATGGTAATCATGCCGAATTTATGAACCTTAGTCAGGAACAGCATGTATGGAATTGCTCCGAAAAATGGCGGCAGAACGGCAAGAAGAGGCATGAATATTGGTATGAATCCCAGCATTGATATTATCATTGTTATGATGAAAAGAAGTGCCGTGTAAATTCCTATATTGATGAGATCTTTTCCTGTTAATGTTTTCTGCTTATTCATAATGTACTCCTTAAAAACGCGTTCGTTTGCGTGAATCTCAAAAAATGCCCTTTTAGTTGCATTAGGCTAACTAAAACATTTTTTACTCCTCTTGTCAAGAGTTTGCATATTGAATATTATGTTAGCCTATAGTAACTTTAAGGCGGCAAAAATGGAATTCATAACTTCTGCAAGAGAACGCCGTTCCTTGCTCGATCCCCGCACAAAACTGTTTCTTTTGGTTTTAGTGTCCGTCATAGTCTTGGGCAGTACATTTGGTTCTCAGATGATATATCTGAGAACCGTATTGTATTTTTTACCCTTTGTACTGCTTTTGGCAGACTGCAAATTCAAAACTTTTTTTATGGGCGTGTGTACGGTAGGGTTCGGCATGGTCGTGGAAAAATTAGTGTTGCCCCATCTTTCGGGTTTTGGGGAATGGATTGCCTTGTTTGTTGCCGGCACTTTAACACGTTTTGCCGCCAGCATTTTGATGGCAAGCTACGTTGTTACTACGACTACGGTGAGTGAATTTATCTGTGCAATGAAGAAAATGCATGTCCCTGATGCCATTACCATTCCACTGTCAGTCATGTTCCGGTTCTTTCCTTCAATATGTGAAGAAGTGTCTTCGATTAACAAGGCAATGAAGATGAGGGGCATTGCCTTGGGTGGAGGCAAGGCTGTAAAGATGATAGAGTATCGCATCATACCCATGATGATATGCTCTGTAAAGATTGGAGAAGAACTTTCGGCAGCGGCCTTGAGCCGAGGGCTGTGCCCAGGAAAAAAACGGTCTAATATCTGTACCATTGGTTTTCGTGCATGGGATGTCCTTGCTGTCATCGTTGTAATCGGTGCTGGTGTTTGCAGTTGCCTGTCTTTTTAATGGAATGGATATGGGTGAAACGGAAAAAGATATTGTCATAAAGATTGAAGACGCGTCCTTTACGTACTGCAATGCGGAACGTGAAAGCGTCAGCCATGTACATCTTGATGTGCATCGTGGGCAGGTTGTCCTTTTGACGGGTGCAAGCGGCTGCGGCAAAACAACCGTTGTAAGGATGCTCAATGGACTTATTCCGCATTATTATGAAGGAACGCTTGTGGGAACCGTTGAAGTATGCGGCCATGCCATAGCAGAAACCCCACTGGAAGACATGGCCCGCTTTACGGGAACGGTATTTCAGAATCCACGTTCACAGTTTTTTACAGTGAATACGACAACGGAGCTAGCCTTTGGATGTGAGAATCAGGCGTTGCCAGAACAGGAAATCAGAGAACGAATCAATAAGACGAAAAAAGATTTTGCCATAGAAAAACTGATGAATCGGAACCTCTTTTCGCTTTCGTGCGGTGAAAAACAGAAAATAGCCTGTGCTTCGATTCATACGGCACATCCCGATGTAATTCTGCTCGATGAACCGTCGGCAAATCTTGACTACAGTGCAATTGCAGACCTCAGGAATCTTGTGCACCTCTGGAAGCAGGCGGGCAAGACTGTCGTTGTTGCAGAACACCGCATTTCGTATATATGGGGATTGTGCGACCGAGTTGTCATCATGAAAGACGGGCGCATTGAACGGGAACTGTCTGAGCGGGAAATGAGTACTGCCGATGATGCGATGCTGCATTCTCTTGGGCTGCGTTCTTCAAAAATGGATGCACCTGATACCATGGCAACGAGACTTTCCTCGGAAAAAGGGGATTGCAGTCAGGGCGAATCCGTCTTGATACGAGATTTGCATTTTTCATACACAAGGGAAAAACCTTTGCTGGACATTCACAATCTTTCTATTCCCATGAACCAGATTGTAGCCGTAACAGGATTAAACGGAAATGGCAAGACGAGTTTTTTGGAGTGCCTGTGCGGAATGCAAAAAAAAGCAAGGGGAACTGTCATCGTGGCTGGAAAGCAAGAATCTCTGAAATCGTTTTCGCATCGGTGCTTCATGGTCATGCAAGAAGTGAATCACCAGCTTTTTACGGAATCTGTCCTGGACGAAGTGCTCATAAGCATGGATACGGAGGACGAAGTCAGTGCGCGTTCCATTTTAAAAACATTGGATATTGAGGCATTTGCCGAACAGCATCCCATGTCCCTTTCAGGCGGACAAAAGCAGCGGCTTGCCATTGCGTGTGCTGTTGCTTCTGAAAAGGAATTCCTTTTGCTTGACGAGCCGACAAGCGGACTTGATTATGCCCACATGATGCAGTTTGCACAGTTGCTTTCCAATCTCAGGCAACAGGGAAAGAGCATTCTGGTTGCTACTCACGATACGGAACTCATCAAAGCCTGCTGTACAGCCGTAATTACCATGTAAGCCAGCTGCATTCAGCCTGCAACATGGGCGTGTGCCTTGTTGTGCATCCCTTTTATTCGGGGCTGCCGCAACATTCTCCCAGATGCCATTGGAAAAATCAACAAATATTATGTACAAAAACACCAAAATCTTCTATACTAAGGCTTTAGTATGAACGACAGTACTAAAGCGTGTATAGTCCTTGCTAACGGACTGGTTTTTGAAGGTAAAAGTTTTGGAGCCACTGGTGTTATCACTGGAGAGGCTGTATTCACAACCGGCATGAACGGTTACATAGAAACGCTGACCGACCCAAGCTACTACGGCCAGATTGTCACACAGACATTCCCCCTCATCGGCAACTACGGCATCATTCCCAAAGACTACGAAAGCTCCGCCTGCCACGTGCGCGGCTACATCGTCCGCTCCTGGTGCGAAACGCCGTCCAACTTCCGCTGCGGTACAACGCTTGACTCATATCTAAAAGCCCAAAACATCATCGGACTCTATGACATAGATACCCGCGCCCTGACAAAAGTGCTCCGCGAAGTGGGCGTTATGAACGGCATGCTCATCAGCGGCGACAGTGCAGAAGCTCAGGCTGCATTTGAAGCGCTGCATGACGAAGCCAAGAAAGCCGCCCTGCTGGACAAAATCAAGGCATACCGCATAGAGCATGCGGTAGAATCCGTGACCTGTTCTGCCGTTAAAATAGAAGAAAGTGCTGACGTTGTGTTTGCAGAAAGCGCAGAGTACCGCTTTGTTCCCGTGCGCTCAGACGGCACCAAGGAAAACGATCCCGAAAAAGCCATGAAGGACGGCAAGGGCAAAAAGGTTGTCCTGTGGGATTTTGGTGCCAAGGCGAACATTCGGCGTGAGCTTTTAAAGCGCGGGCTTGAAGTCGTGACCGTACCGTGTACGGCTACCGCACAGGACATCATGGCCCTGAATCCTGACGGCATCATGCTCAGCAACGTCCCTGGAGACCCTCAGGACAATGTGAAGGTCATACAGCAGCTTAGGGTTTTGCTTGAACAGAAGATTCCTGTCTTTGGCATCTGCCTTGGACACCAGCTTCTGGCGCTCGCCTGCGGTGCAAAGACAAGCAAGCTGAAGTACGGTCACCGCGGCGCAAACCAGCCTGTAAAGCACCTGAGCACGGGACGCGTGTACATTTCAAGCCAGAACCACGGCTGTGCAGTTGAAAACGACAGCCTGCCGGCAGGTGCCGTGCTCAGTTTCGTGAACACGAATGACGGCACGTGCGAAGGCATCACCTATACGACGTTCCCGGCTTTCAGCGTGCAGTTCCATCCCGAAGCATGTTCAGGTCCTTTGGACACAAGCTTTCTGTTCGATGACTTTGTGTACCTCATCAATGACCACGACTACTTTAAGGATTTTTCAACTTCGTTTGAAAGAATCGATTCCATCAGCTATTTTGCAGGTACCATAAAGAATACCAAGGAAAAAAGCAAGGCGTGCTGATGTAAACCTGTTTGCACAATTACCGTACCTCGACACAGTGCGTCGGGGTATTGAACCCTCTGCGCAAATAAAAAAAGCCCTGAAGCAGATTTAAGTGTGCTTAAGTGTACTTTAGTCTGCTTCAGGGCTTTTTATTGCGGTATTGCTATTGGAAAACCTTATTTTTTTGCAGATTTTGCTATTTCCGTGATGGCTGAAACAACACCTGCAAGGTTCTGGAAGTCTGCCGGAACAATAATCTTTGTTGCCTGACCGTCGGCAGCCTTTTCCATCGTTTCAAGGCTGCGCAGCTTGATGACAGCATCGTCAATGCCCGCATCCTTTATCATCTTGAGACCGTCTGCCGTTGCCTGCTGCACTTCTCGGATTGCCTTTGCTTCTCCTTCTGCCCTGCGGACGGCTGCCTCTTTTTCTGCCTCTGCACGCAGGATTGTGGGCTGCTTTTCTGCTTCTGCTTCAAGAATTGCAGACTGCTTCTTTCCTTCTGCCACAAGGATTTCCGACTGCTTTTGACCTTCTGCAATTAGAATCTTTTCGCGGCGTTCGCGTTCTGCCCTCATCTGCTTTTCCATTGCTTCGCGAATGGCTTCCGGCGGCATGATGTTCTTTACTTCTACGCGGTTTACTTTGATTCCCCAAGGGTCTGTAGCCTCATCGAGAATGGTCCGCATCTTGGTGTTGATGACATCGCGGCTTGTGAGCGTTGCATCCAGTTCCAGTTCTCCGATAATGTTGCGGAGCGTCGTGGCACTCAGGTTTTCAATGGCTGTCATTGGATTTTCAACGCCATAGGTATACAGCTTTGGGTCGGTAATCTGCATGTAGACAACCGTATCAATCTTCATCGTTACGTTGTCTTTCGTAATTACCGGCTGAGGCGGAAAATCCAAAACCTTTTCCTTGAGCGAAACCTTGTTGGCAACCTTGTCAAGGAACGGCAGCTTTACATGAATGCCCGTCTGCCATGTTGCCAGATACGCTCCCAAACGCTCAATGATGAATGCGTTTGATTGTGGAACAATCCGAATGTTCTTGATTATGAGGATCATGACCATCAGGATGACTGCTGCTAAAAGGTAATATGTCGGTGCCATCTACTTTTTCTCCTATGCAACTTTTTATGCTGTGTTATTTTGTGTGACTAGCAACGCAGGCAGAAAATTCATCTGCACTTGCGGAACAGCCTTTTGAACTTAAAAACGCATCAAGGGTGCCTGCATCGGTAGCTGCCTCCAGTTCCTGCTGCAAGTCTGCACTTCCCATAATCTGCGAATATAATTCTTCTGCTGTCATAAAGTCCTCCTTAAGACTAATGTATTTCCCTTTATTTCTATTATCGTACATTTTATGCCCGATTCAATAGCCTGACCGTCTTCTGATTCTGCATTCCACACGATGCCCTTTATTTTGACGCTGCCTTTCTGCTGTTCTCCGACGGCATCCAGGATGACTGCCTGCGTTCCGATGAGACTGTCGGCATTTGCGGCAAGCTTTTTTGTGTTCAGTTTTTTTAGTGCAATCGGGCGGGTAAAGACTAAAAGTACACTGGATATGAGTGCAAACAGTATGATTTGCACGGGAAAAGGAATGGGCATGAATGACAGGAATATCATTGCAAATGCACCAAGGGCAAACCATATTGTTGTAAGAGACAGAGTAAGAGCTTCTATGACGGCGAATGCAACCGTAAGGATAAGCCATGCCCACGGCATGTTGTTGAATACAAGGAAACAGAAATCTGTCATACCGTAAAGTATAACCATGTTCGCCACTTTAGGCAATACGAATAATGCCGTAAACAGGAGATTTGCACCTGTTCATTCACAATTTTTCAAGAATGTCAAGTGGGCAAAATCGGGGTATTCCTATCTTTCCATTTTTCCGCCAGCAAAAAAATTTTTTCCGCCAGAAAAAAAAATTTATCTGCCAGAAAAAAAAATTTTTCTAACGGAAAAAAAAATTTATCTGGCGGAAAAATATTGTTGCATGAAAAGAAAGAAGGTCTATGATGTGGAAATCCAGAACTGGGATGAACATGACATGGGTAAGCGTACCCGCTACTATCAGGGAATTATGGACACGGAGTCCCTTCTGAAAGGCGAAGATTACGATGAGCTGAAGGAAAGCATCAGCATATTTCTGTGCAGGTTCGACCCTTTCAAAAAAGGACATGCCAAGAAGAGGTTGATGTAGCCATTGATGATGGGGCGGGCGTCAAGATGTTCAACTGCACGGCTTACGACAAGGTTGAAAATGAAAGCCTGAGGGCATTCTTGAAATACGTGCAGGATGACAGGGCGGAATCAGATTTTACGCGGAGGATAGCAGCAATGGTTATATATTGTAGAAAAAAAATGATTTTAGTGGTATAATTTTACGGATTCTGTTTTATGAGGGGAAAATGGAAATGCTCCGAAGATTAATCATTGGGAAACGCCAGAAGAAGTCGCTCCTCATTATAAAGCTATTGAAAATGTCGTTTTAAAAGTTGCAGCTGACATGAGCGATAAGCAATCTCCTCTTATTTTGCAACCGGTATGGAAGGTGGTCAAAATTTGCTCAGCCCTGAGCGACGCTTTGATGCTGTTCTTTTTTATAGTCCTGAAATTTTTAAATAATGGAGAGGAGGACGAAATGAAAGTTGTTGATTTATTTTGTGGCTGCGGCGGATTAAGTCTCGGCTTTATGAAGGCCGGTTTTGAAATTGCTGCCGGCTTTGATTTTTGGGATGAAGCAATAGAAGTTTATAAAAAAAATTTCAACCATCCAGTAATAAAGCAGGATTTAATAAATGTTGCCGAGGCTTCGGAAAAAATTAAAAGTTTTTCTCCCGAGATGATTATCGGCGGTCCGCCGTGTCAGGATTTTTCTTCAGCAGGAAAACGAAATGAAGATAACGGCCGTGGTGACCTTACAGTTTCTTATGCAAAAATTATTTCAAACATTTGTCCTGAATGGTTTGCAATGGAAAATGTTGACAGAATAAAAAAGACTCAGAAACTTGTAGAAGCGATGAAAATATATAAAGAATCTGGATATGGACTAACTTATACTGTACTCGATGCAAGTCTGTGTGGGGTTCCACAGAAACGAAAGCGGTTTGTAATGATAGGTCATAAAGGCTCGGAAGATGGTTTCATGGATTTTACGCTTGTTGAAAAACTTTCAAGTAAACCTATGACTGTTGCAGATTACTTTGGAAATGAACTTGATGTAAAATACTATTATCGTCATCCGAGAAGTTATGCCAGAAGAGGTATTTTCAGCATTGATGAACCCAGTCCAACGATTCGAGGTGTAAATCGTCCAATGCCAGATGGCTATAAAATACATCCTAATGACCCTGTAAAATCAAAAGACGGAGTTCGCCCATTAACAACAAAAGAACGCAGCATGATACAAACATTTCCGAAAGATTTTATTTTTCTTGGCTCAAAAACAAATCAAGAACAAATGATAGGAAATGCAGTTCCTGTCAATCTCGGTAAGTTTATTGCAGAAGCTATAAAATCTTACATTGAAACAACAACAATAAAAGAAGCTGTTTCATTAAAGAAAGAAATCGCCTAACAAGAAGTTCAAAGCCGACAGACCGGTCAACCTGGTTTGCGGTCTGACTCATTGTTATGCTCACAGCCCACTGGGCTGGGAATTTAAAAAATATTATTTCTTATCAAACCTAGAACAAAGTATTTCCAACATTTTAAAATCTAGTGTTATTTCAAGTAAAGGTTATCTTCCCTTTTGTTCTTTTAAATTATTTGTTTTTGATTCATACAAATTTTTTGCAGTCCTTTCGATTTTGTCTTTATTCTGACGAACAAAATATAGTTCATTAAAAACAATCAATTTATATTTAAGGTCGCCTTCATCGTTCAAATCGTAGTTTATAATTTCAGAGTCGGGAACAGGTATCATATTATTAAAACGTAAAGTTCCATATAAGCGTCTGGAATCTTTCATGTAGATAGTAATAAGAGAGTCTGTTTTAGGCCTGCCAGTTTGGGAA
>JAFVDR010000160.1 GCA_017476165.1 Treponema sp.
AGAAATTGCAAAACGCCATGAAGAGCGGTACCGATCCCTGCTGAAAGACGAAGATACAAAGGCTCAGCTCAAGAACGGTTCTGTAAAAGTATGGGAATGTCTTGTATGCGGACACATCGTGACAGGCCCTGTTGCTCCAGAGTATTGCCCGACATGTGGTGAACACAACCAGTACTTTGAAGTCCGAGAAGACAACTACGACTTAATCATGACGTGGGGAAAATAATCGAGGGCGGCATCATTGACCGTAACGCCTGCCGGTTTTAAGACATGAAGCCAGCAGGTGTTGCATCTCAAAAAAACTCCACATGTGCAAAGAAAACCATACACCAGCATTCCATTTTATTGCTTATCACATTCTTAAAGCAATGCTCCACAGTCTTTAAGCAACATAATTTCAAGATTTTCCTATAGTACTAAAAACACCACTACTACAGCCAGCATTGCAAATATTTTTTGTTCAATCACTTTTTTTCAAAAATGTGTACCAAAATGTACGTTCACGTGCAATTACAATAACAGGAGGTTCCTATGGAAATCACGAAATATCCGTTTCTAAGAGACGGTGAAGAAAAACTGTTCACCCAGGACATCCTGGATGAAGCCGTACTGCTAAAGGCTCAGAACAGGCACATTCCCATAAAGTGCGATGTCGGCTTCAAGCTGCTCCTTGCCAGGGATACCAAGGCGTCACAGGCATGCCTGCGTGCCATACTCGGAGACTTGACGGGAAGGACTGTTGCACAAGCAACCGTAACGAATGCGGAGTTGCTGCCCGACCTCATTGGCTCAAAAAAGCCCAGAATGGACATAAACTGCGTGTTTGACGGCGGTCAGCGGGCGGACATCGAGTTGCAGCTGTCATCGCAGATGGACGACCAGCGGCTGCGCTCCCTTTATTATGCAAGCAGGCTGTATTCGGGCAGCATACGTGAAGGAGAATTTTACAAACATGCAAGGAACGTCTACCAGATATTCCTTACGGACTACGACCCGTTCCATGACGGCACGTTTCATCACCGTGCAATGATGCGCCTTGACAACGGCAGCCTGTTCTCGGACAGGCTGCAAATAAGGTTCTACAACCTCAAGGTGCCGGGGTTCAAGGCTCTGGACGACATTCCCGAAGACTTGAAAAGGGCTGTGTTCTGGTGTAAATTCATATCAGACGGTATCGGGTCAACGGAACTAGCCCGATTTGCACGGCATAACGGCATGAGTGAGGAGCTGGAAATGGCGGAACAGGCATACAAAGAAATGACAGTAACGGAGGAAGAAAGGGCTTGGGCGTATCACCTTTCCATGGACAGGGCAGAAGTCGACTACAGGAATGAGCTGCTGCTGGGAATGGAAGAGGCAAGAGAAAAAGGCCTTAAGGAAGGTCGTGAAGAAGGTCGGAAAGAAGGTCGTGAAGAAGGTCGGAAAGAAGGTCTGGCGAAAGGTCAGGAAGAATCAAAGATTTCCACTGCCCGAAACCTGCTTGCAATGAAAGTTCTGTCTCATGAGCAGATTTCTAAGGCAGTCGGACTGACCTTAAATAAAATCGAAGAGCTTGCATCTGAGTTGTAACCAGTAATAAAAAAAAGCATCCCCTTTCGGGGATGCCCTTCCTGCCATACTAAAACCAATTAGCGGAGAAGTGAAAGAACATTCTGTGAAGACTGGTTTGCCTGTGCAAGCATAGCAGTTCCAGCCTGCTGCAGAACATTGTTCTTTGTGAACTCAACCATTTCAGCAGCCATATCTGTATCACGGATTCTTGATTCAGAAGCCTGTGTATTTTCAGCTGCAACGTTCAAGCCTTCTACAGTCTTTTCAAGGCGGTTCTGATATGCACCGAGGTCAGCACGCTGCTTGTTGATTCTCTTGATTGCTTCATCGAGAGTTCCGATTGCGCGGTTTGCATCATCTGGAGTCTCAAGAGTAAGGATTTCCTCTGTACCTACATTGCGGATTCCGAGAGCAGAAGCTGTCATTGTTCCGATGTATACCTGTGTGCGCTGATCCATGTTAGCACCAATGTGGAGCCACATAGAACCAGTTACATTGTTTTCACCTTTTGGGCGAGCATAGCGACCTGTGAGCATGTTCAAACCATTGAACTGTGCACAAGATGCAATGCGGTCTACTTCTGCTACGAGAGAAGAAACTTCTACCTGAATCATCAAGCGATCTTCTTCTGTGTAGATGCCGTTGCTTGACTGTACAGCAAGCTCGCGGATGCGCTGAATGATGTCTTCAGTTTCCTGAAGGTATCCTTCTGTTGTCTGGATGAAAGAAATTCCGTTCTGAGCATTTTCAGAAGCCTGATTCAAACCTCTGATCTGAGCACGCATTTTTTCAGAAACAGCGAGTCCAGAAGCATCATCACCGGCACGGTTGATTTTCAAGCCTGATGAAAGCTTCTCCATGCTCTTCTGCTGGCTCAACTCTGTAATGCCAGTTGAGCGCTGTGCAAACATTGCACTCATGTTGTGATTGATAACCATAATGTATCTCCTCTATAAGTTAAGGTGATTTTTCAAGCAAATATTTTATCCCATATCTGCCACCCAGGGCTGTTAATCCCTATACTTTGAATTTCGGAGATTCATTTTTTGACTTTAGGGAATTTAATTTTTTTATTCCGCACGAACATTTCCAGGCAACATCTTGCGAGTTTTGCCGCTTGCCCGTATACTTGCTTTATGGAATACATAGTGCTTTTCGGTCTTGCCATTTTTATATTCATACTGCTCAACTGGTTCATCAGATGGAAAGCCTACGGACAAAAGGAAAGCGTACAGAAAAAAGCACAGCAGGCTCGGAAAAAAGCTGCTGAAAAAGGCTTTGTCGTAAACTGTCCCCTGTGCAACACAGTCTTGCTGCCGGGCGAAAACCTCATAAGCCGAGTGTACCGTCCCATGACAGTTCCCGACCAGCTGTGCACCATAAGTGGCTGTCCGCACTGCTATCCCGTACCAGAAGCCGGCATAAAGCGACGGTGTCCAGTCTGCGGAAAAGAAGTCCCCCTTGAAGAAGGTCATCTGACGGCACGGCTGTTCAATTATGCAGACGGCAAAAAGCATGTTGTGGTAACGGGCTGCACAGAATGCTGCAAACGCTCCGCAAAATAGCTCAGGACAAATGCACAGCAAAACCCCTCTTTCTTTTGACAAAGATACAGCCTTATGCAATAATGGTTGTTGAAATATAACTAAATCCTATTTTTAGGGAGGAAATCGAATGAAATCATATTTTGATTTAAAGGGACAGGTTGCCGTTGTAACGGGATGTTCAACGGGGCTTGGCGTTCAGATGGCCCATGCATTGGCAAATCAAGGGGCAAACATTGTTGCCATTGCCCGCCGCAAAGACAAGATAGAAGCTGTTGCAAAGGAAATTGCCGATACGTATGGCGTAGAAACCCTTGCCGTACAGTGCGACATTACGGATACTGCACGCGTTGAAGCAGCCATCGATGAAGTGCTTGCAAAATTCAAGCGGATTGACATTGTCATCAACAATGCAGGAACAGGAGCTGTTGCCCCTGCCGAAGACATTACCGATGACCAGTTCTACAACGAGGTAAACATTGATTTGTTCGGTTCATTCCGTGTAGCACGTGCCGCAGCAAAAAAGGCCATGATTCCTGCAAAGTATGGACGCATCATAAACATTGCTTCAATGTACGGTCTTGTTGGAAACAAGGTTGCACCATGTTCTCCATACCACGCTGCAAAGGGAGGTGTTGTCAACATGACAAGAGGCCTTGCTGCAGAATGGGGCAAATACAACATAACGGTAAACGCCATCTGTCCGGGATATTTCTATTCTCCGCTCACAAAGGAAACGCTGGACTCAGACTTTTTCCAAAAAAATGCCCAGACAATGATACCGCTGAGCCGCTACGGCAACGAAGGAGAGCTTGATACAGCTGCTATCTTCCTTGCAAGCCCTGCTTCAAGCTATGTAACGGGAGTCGTACTCCCTGTTGACGGCGGATACACATCAATGTAAGAGCTTGAGCGGACTGATTGTCCGCTCAAGCTGACGAGTTTTGGATTGCCATGCAATCCAAAACTCTGAACGACAGATGCCCGAGCTTTCCAATCGCCGCTGTCATAAGAAACTTCCCCGAAAATATAACACCGCCTGTCCACCTCACCAAAACCACCTGTACCACAGCACATTTTCCCTGTCATCTTGAAACTTCAACACATTTAGCATATTATGAAACCATGAAAGTAATGGTTGTTGGAAACGGTGGACGCGAGCACACAATAGCATGGAAGCTTGCCCAGAGTGATGAAGTTGAACAGGTTATCTGCGTACCGGGAAACGGGGGTACGGCACTTGAAAACAAATGCAAAAACAAATCGTTAAGCGAGGGCACATACGTGTCCATTGCAAAGGAAGAAAACTGTTCGATGGTCGTGATAGGCCCCGAAAACCCTTTGGCCGACGGATTGGCAGATGAGTTTTGGGCAGAAGAGATCCCTGCTGTCGGTCCCAAGAAAGCAGCAGCCCAGCTTGAAGCCAGCAAAGACTTGGCAAAAGAATTCATGAGTAAATACGGAGTTGCCTGCGCAAAAAGCAAGACTTTTACAGACGAAAACGAAGCCCTTGCCTACATTGAAGAACAGGGTGCACCCATCGTCATAAAGGCTGATGGACTGGCAGCGGGAAAGGGAGTCATCGTTGCACAGACACTCGAAGATGCCCGCCTTGCCGTAAAGGAACTGATGGAAGAAAACAAAGTCGGCGATGCAGGAAAAAAACTCGTCATTGAAGAATATCTCCGCGGAACAGAAGTTTCCATTCTGGCAGCCGTAAGCGTTACGCCCGAACACGCAACAGACGGAACAGCATGCATCATTCCGTTTGTCAGTGCCCGCGACCACAAGCGCCTCGAAGAAGGAGCTAAAGGACCGAACACGGGAGGAATGGGAGCCGTTGCACCCGTTGATGACTTTACTCCGGCAATTCAGGAACAATTCAAAAAGAACATTCTGGAACCGACACTCAAAGGATTGATTGCAGAAGGCTACGATTACAGGGGATTCATATTCTTTGGGCTGATGCTCACCCCAGACGGACCAAAATGCCTTGAATACAACGTAAGGCTGGGCGACCCGGAAACCCAGGCAGTACTTCCGCTCATGGACTTTGACTTTGCAAAAATGTGCAAGGCAATTGCCGAAGGAACACTTTCGACATTTGACTTTAAATGGAAAAAAGGCTATTCCGTTGCACCAGTAGCAGTGAGCGGCGGCTATCCAAACATATACAAGAAAGGCATTCAGATTTCAATAGACGAAAATCCCCTGAAGGAAACGGGAGCAAAGCTGTTCATTGCAGGAGCCATCGAAGACAGGCGCAGGGACAGGCGTCCAGCATCTGCAATACCATCGCTCATTACAAGCGGAGGACGAGTGCTTGCCTGTTCTGCACAGGGAGAAACCTTTACGCAGGCATGGAACGATGCATACAAGGCACTCGCCTGCATCAAGTTCAGCGGCATGTACTACCGCAAGGACATTGGATTGCCCGGTGCGGCAGAATCAAATTAAAAGCTAGTTGCGCTCAGACTCTTCCACAGCAGAAGGTTCGCCCTCTATGTACAGGAAGAGCGTTGAGCGTGAAAAATCGTATCCATTCAAATCGTCAGGAATGTCTGCAGAAGACAGAATCATGTAATCCTTTTTATCAGCATCAAAGTTAATGACCCATGTGTCATGCAACTTTTTGCCATTCATCGATTCAATGTTGAACGTCATCTGCTTTTTGGCAACCGTATACGTTCCTGCCCATGTGTTTTCGCCCTTTTTCTGGGTCTGCACAATGATCATCGTATTGTCGTTTTCACACACAATCATTGTCGTATACTTGCCGTTAATAAAGCTCCATGTACCGATATAGGCAGAAGCAGTAATGTCCTTTGCCTTGTTGCTGACAGACGTACCGGCATCTTTGACAGACCCCTTTACCCCCTTAAAGAACGTGCTTGCTCCTTCTTTTATCTTTGAACCGTTGGAACCTTCTTCGCTTGCAGCAAATACAGGGACAACCGCAAGTGCAAGGGCAGAAAAAGCGACAGCAACCATTTTTTTCGTACATTTCATCATACTACAAAGACCTCCACTATTCAGGACACCCGAATCAGTTCCATACAGCAACCGACAGGGACATCCCCATTACAAAAATATAATTCCAAGAATACCGGCAGGTATCAGGTAACAGGCAAACCATGCCAGTTTTCCTTTGCGGACAAGCTTCATGAGCCATGTGAGCGCAAGAATTCCACAGACAAAAGATGCAGCACATCCTGCCACGACAGAGACAATGCCAACCGAAGAGCCAACCTTGCCAATATCCTTCAATTCAAGCAGGAAAGCTCCCAGTATTGCCGGTATTGAAGCTATAAAAGAAAACTCCCCAGCAACCTCTCTGGTTACACCGCACAGCAGCGCACCCGAAATAGTTGAACCGCTCCGCGACACGCCGGGAAGCGTTCCGATTCCCTGAAAAAAACCGATGGCGAGGGATTGCCACCACGACGGAGCCAAGCAGGATTCATCCTGCCCTCTGCGCGCTTCAAAACGCTTTTCCCCAATGGCAGACACGATCAGCAGCACCGATGTAAACAGGAACCCTGCACATATACATTTTATCGGAAGATCGGCAAGCTTTTTTTCAACAATAATGCCGATGACTCCGGTAATCAGCGTTGCAAGC
>JAFVDR010000161.1 GCA_017476165.1 Treponema sp.
TCTTTTCCACAGATGTGTTTACAGAGGATATGTTTCCTATCATTTCTTCAACGGCAGTAGAAGCTTGCGATACACCTTGCGACTGACTTTCAATAAGACTGTTCAGAGACGTTATGTGGGAAGAAATTTCATTTACGGCATTGGCTGTCTGATCAACGCTCAATCCCTGATTTGCAATCTGTGATGAAACACCTTCAATATTAACAAGGATACGAGATATTGCCCCACTGGTATTTTCCGTACTGCCAGAAAGGTTGACACCTGCGTCAGAAAGTTCGTTCTTGGAATCTTTCAGTTCTTTTATAATCTGCTGCATTTTGTCAAGGAACAAGTCAAAGTGAATAATAAGACTTCCTATTTCATCACGAATAAACAATTTGCAGCGCTTTGTAAGGTCTGCATCTCCGCTTTCCAACTCCTTCAAGAAGTTTGTTACGTTGGAAATTCGCCACATGAGCCAGTTGACAAACATGTAGCCAAAACCAACAAGGATAAGGCTGACTAAAATAGTAACGGGAATGCAAAACATCAATGTCGATTTTTTTATTGCCTCTACAGAATGAACAGATTTTGCAACAAACAACATTCCCCGTATTACATCGGAATCATCCTTCAAAGGCTGATAGGCAGAATAATAGTTTTGATCCTTAATTCTATTCTGACCAAAGAATGGAGAACCTTCATTCAAAACCTGATTTACGATTGCGCTATTGTCAAGTTTTGTTCCCTGAGCACCTGCAATAGTAGTAGAAGCACGAACAGAACCATTAAAAACGGTACACTCAACGTTGTAGCTTTTCTTTATGAGAGTGACAAAATTAGCATCAGTCAGGTTATAAGCACACACTACAGTGCCAATAAGCATGCCATTGTTCAGGAGCGGCCGAGCATAGACAGCTGCAAAATCAAGGGAATCGATTCCTTCATACACCATGTTTGTGCTGCCTTTGAGAGCTTGGGGCAACAGCATTGCACGAAGACAAATTGGTACCGGAGGAAACGTTGTAACCTCCATTAGGAATGACAATGCCATTTCTGTCAGTTAAAGCAAGAATACTAAATTCAATGTCGGCACTAATAGTATTAAAAAAAACTTTTACGGTATCGTAATCTTTTTCTATAATAGAATTCTTTATCTGCTGGTTTCCTGCCATCATGCTGGCAAACCCCTGAAGCAGTTCCGTCTTGTCGTCCAGCATTTGCTGCATTCCAGTCGAAGTAAACAACAGATCATCCTGAATTTCAGAAACATACTGTCTTTCAAAAATTGTCAGAGATACGATCATTACCAAAAAAGCTGACAGCAAAATCACCCCTGCAATCAAAGCAGTCAGCTTTGTCTTAATCTGTATGTTTTTTTTGGCATGAGCATCAAATCTATCAAGTTCCTTTTTTGCCATACTAATGACTCCTCAATTTTTTAAACTTTCTCGGTTCTTTATCGGCAGAAAGACACAAATGGAACAATACAATATCAATGAAAAAGTTCACCATACAGCTTTTCAAAATCATACAGAGGAACAGGTTTTGAAAAATAGTATCCTTGAAAGATGTCACATCCACATTCATGAAGAAAATGTACGAGTTCTTCGGTTTCAACCCCTTCTGAAATGACTGCAAGATGCAAATGTACTGCCATGTCAATGAGAAAACGCAAGATGGTGCGAGCACGGTCTTTGTTTTCGGTCTGCTGCATGAACACCATGTCCAGCTTTAAAATATCTACCGGCATGTCCTTCAGCATGTTCAGAGAGGAATACCCAGAGCCAAAATCGTCCATTTCGATAATAAAGCCATCATTCCTTAATCGTTGTATAACGGGAAGTTTTCGATCAAAGTCGGACATCACTACCGTTTCTGTAATTTCAAGCCGTAGTGTATTGTGTGGAATACCGTATTTTGCAGACAATCTTTCAATTGCCTCGTAAACATCAATAAAATAAAAATCTTTCGGAGAAATATTTACGGACAAATACAAATCGGTAAGACCAGCATCATGCCATTTTTTCAGTATGATGCATGTCTGTTCCCACATGAAATAGTCAAGCTTGACTATAAGGCCATTTTTTTCAAGTATGTCTATGAACTTAAACGGGGAAACAACGCCTTCCTCTGGATGATGCCAGCGCACAAGAACTTCGGCTCCCAACAATTTGCCAGTGTGATCCACCTGGGGCTGTAGATATGGTTGCAACTGCCCATGGGAGATGGCATTTTCCAGCGAAAAAATAACCTTTTGTTCCCACAGTCGGGAATTTTTTAAATTTTCATCATAAAAGGAAATGCGCTTTTGTCCACTATTTTTTATGGAAGCAATAGTCAAAAAAGCACGATCGAACATGACAGAAGCAGCAAGAGACCTGTCGGAAACTTCATATACGCCAACAAACGTGATGATTTGAAACTGTTCGTTTCCCTCTTTGTGCGTCAAGTTGGAAAAACTGTCCTTAAAGAGGTTTTCATCGAAATCCTGCTTGCGCATCAGAATTCCAAAGCGGTCACCATAAATTCTTCCATAGAGGGAATGCTTATTCAGAATCTTTTTTATGATGAAAGACATTTCCCTCAGAATATCATCACCAGAATGCTTGCCAAAAATGCTGTTGACCATTTTAAAATCCTTCATGTCAAGCCCAATGACGTAATAGTGAGTATGTTTGTCTGCATTCAGGCGTTTTTCAACCTCATGAAAGAAATAGTCTCTAGTATAAAAATCCGTCAAACTGTCATGAGATGCAAGATACTGCTCCCTTTGATTTTTCTGCACGACACGAGTACGGTCTTCCAGGCTTGCATAAAATCCAACGTAATCATTGTGGCTGTCAAAAACACGGTTCCATTTTATGTCAAAATAAAAATCTGTACCTTTCGGATTATAATCATGCAGTACAAAGTCATTTCCCAGAAAAAGAGATGCA
>JAFVDR010000162.1 GCA_017476165.1 Treponema sp.
ATTAAAGACATTAGTGATTTTATGAATTTTTCAAGACTTTCTTCCCATGAAGGAATCTTTATGTGCAACAAGGTTTGTATTTTTTCTTTTGATAGTACCGAATAGGCAGGTCGCTTTACGGGAGACGGAAATTCATCAGAACTGCATGGGGAAACGGTACATTCCTGTGTAATCCTGTTGTATTTTCTACCAAGTGCATAAATCTTTGATGCAAAACCAAACCATGTGGTTTCACCAGAATTCGTGTAATTGTAAATGCCATAGGACAGGGCAGATTTTTTTCCGAACAAATGCTTTGCCTTGTCCGAAGATTCTATTATTCTGCAGATTACGGCCGCAAGGTTGCATGCACATGTAGGAGAGCCTGTCTGGTCGTTGACAACTTTTACTTCGGGCTTTGTATTCATGGCATTTGTCATTGTATATACGAAATTATGACCTTCAAATCCATACAGCCATGCAGTTCTCAGTATGTAATACTGTGTCATTTCTTTCTGAATGGCATTTTCACCGTCTGCTTTAGTCTTTCCGTATGCACCCAGTGGATTTTTTTTTGCATCATCCTGATATGGCTCGTTGGCAGAGCCGTCAAACACGTAATCTGTTGAAATGTGAATGAGCTTAGCCCCTATGCGCCGTGTCGTGCGCGTAATGTTCCGTACGCCAACTTCATTGATTGCAGCAGCCACTTCTGGTTCTTCTTCGGCCTTGCTGACATTTGTGTAGCCAGAGCAATTGACAACCCAGGTTATT
The DNA here is from genome assembly GCA_017476165.1 of Treponema sp. Classification (GTDB taxonomy): domain Bacteria; phylum Spirochaetota; class Spirochaetia; order Treponematales; family Treponemataceae; genus Treponema_D. Next base: position 754 of record JAFVDR010000162.1, read on the forward strand.
TTTTCAGATGTTTTTCCGAGACTGACAGCGTTCCCCGTTTGGGTTGATGTACTGTCATGGGATTCTGCAAAAGAATCGAGCTGAGCGGGATCAGTAATGTCAACATCCCTGTCTGTGCCTATCCATTGTATCTTGTGCTGTGTAAGAACCCGTGAAATTTCCTTTCCCAACATTCCGTTGGAACCAATAAGCCATACCATACTATTACCCCACTAGTTGCCAATCCAGTTGCCGTTTATGTCAAAATAATTTTTTTCGTAGCTGAACAGAGGGTGTTCAGTATCTTTCTTTGAAAGATTGGGAACTATTCCTGCAGCTACATTCCAATTGATTCCTATGGAAGCGTCGTTCCACATGATTCCGCCTTCATCTTCGGGATGGTAGAAGTCCGTACATTTATAAGCGAAAACTGCCGTATCGCTAAGGACATAAAACCCATGGGCAAATCCTTTTGGGATGTAAAACTGATTTTGCTGGCTGCTGTCCAGTACAACTCCATGATACTGACCGAAAGTCTTGGAGTCTTTCCGCAAATCAACAGCCACATCATACACTTTGCCCGAAACAGCCCTGACAAGTTTTCCTTGGGGATGCAGTGTCTGAAAGTGAAGCCCCCTCAATACACCCTTCGTACTGGAAGACTGGTTGTCCTGAACAAATTCCATTGATAAACCTGCCTCTGTGAACTCTTTTTTATTGTATACTTCAAAAAAATATCCACGAGAGTCTCCAAAGACCTTGGGAAACACTTCATACAACCCTTCTATGGGGCATTTTTTGAATTCGAATGGCATTTACTGACGCTCCGCAATGTAAGTAAGGTATTCTCCGTATGTTGTTTTGTAGCCTTTGGCAAGAGATAGCAGCTGCTCCTTGGAAATCCAGCCCTTTGAAAAGGCAATTTCCTCGATGCAACTTACATACATGCCCTGACGTTTCTGAATGGTTGCAATAAAATTTGATGCTTCCAAAAGACCGTCATACGAACCTGTGTCAAGCCATGCCATTCCGCGTCCCAGCAGATTTACTTTTAGTGCCTTTTTTTCTAGATAGGCATTGTTCACTGACGTTATTTCGATTTCACCACGTGCAGAAGGCTTTACGTTCTTTGCTATGTCAATGACGGAATTGTCATAGTAGTAAAGACCGGGAACTGCATAGTTTGATTTTGGTTCCTTTGGTTTTTCTTCTATGTTCAATACGTTTCCGTCTTTGTCAAAATCAACAACTCCGTATGCTGTCGGATCTTTGACATAATAGCCAAAGATGACGGCGCCACCTTCTGTTGCAATTTTCTGAGAGGCTTCTTGCAGCGTCTTTGTAAAGGACTGCCCATAAAATATGTTGTCGCCAAGAACCAGAGCTACGGAATCCGTTCCAATGAATTTTTCACCGACAATAAAAGCATCGGCTAGGCCTCTCGGCTTTTCCTGAACTGCATATTCAAACTTCATGCCAAGCCATGAACCATCGCCAAACAGTTCCTTGAACAAGGAAATGTCCCGTGGCGTGGATATTATCAGTACTTCACGAATATCAGACAGCATGAGCACGCTCAGCGGATAATAAATCATAGGCTTGTCGTATAGCGGAAGAATCTGTTTTGAGACGGCTTTTGTAATTGGGTACAGCCGGGTTCCAGACCCTCCTGCAAGAATAATTCCTTTCATAGCCATTTATTATAGTGCAATAGGTGCGATTGCACAAGAGAACATGCAGAAAAGTGTCTTTAAACACAGAACGATCGATTCGAATCATAGAAACCAGTCTGTTTGGTCGGATTAAAACGTACGATTCGGGTAAAGCGGAACGACTGTTCTCGATGTGCAAAACCGTACGGTACTGATGTGGCTAGACGGCAAGCGGGTAGTGACATGGAGGAGAGAATCAACAGCTGTTCTGAATGAATTGATGTCAAAGAAATATTGTATATCATGGAGGTACATCACGGAGGAATTTCGACAATGATAGTGCATATGCATACTTGTCTCTTGGCTGGTGCAAGTGTATGATAACTTTAGTGGAGTGTATATGATACTTTATCACGGAAGCAATATGTGCATAGAAGAGCCTCTGTTACTGAGGTTTCTTCGCAGTCTTGATTTTGGAAAAGGCTTTTATACTACGACTGATTTTGAGCAGGCAAAAAAATGGGCGCAACAGACGGTTCATGTTCGCTCGGAGGGGA
>JAFVDR010000163.1 GCA_017476165.1 Treponema sp.
AATCTATGCGTAATTCAATAAAACCTCCTAAGTGGCTTATTGCTGCTTTTCTTGTAGTTCCTGTTGCCTGGTATGTCTTTTCGGTATTCATCCCGTTGATAGCGGCCCTTTTTTACAGTTTTTTCAACTGGAAGGGTGGTCCATCCAAGACCTTTGCCGGCGTAGAAAATTATGTCCGCTTGTTTTTGGATACTACATTCTGGCAGTCATTTGTGCATAATATTTACATTGTCGTTGTCTGTATCGTTGGTCAGGTTGGCATTGCATTTGTGCTTGTCTTGATGGTCAATTCTAGGCAGGCTCGCTTTAAGGAAATCCACAGAACGTTTGGCTTTTTCCCGAGTACCATTTCTGCTGTTTACATTGGTCTCATCTGGACTATGATTTTTGACTATAAGAGAGGAATCCTTAACTATATACTGAATGCCATTGGGCGTAATGATGCAACGCAGGTTTGGCTGAACAATCCTGATAAGGTCTTGCAGTTTGTATCCATACCGTTGGTGTGGCAGTTTATTGGATATTACATGGTCATCCTTATGTCTGCCATTGCAGCCATCGACCCAGAGATTTTCGATGAAGCTGAGCTGGATGGAGCAAATGCCTTTCAGCGGGCTGTCCACATTGTACTTCCCCTCATAAAGAACACTCTGCTGGTTTGCATTACGCTCTGTGTTGCAGGAAACATGAAGGTGTTTGACCATATCTACACGATGACTGCGGGTGGTCCGGGAACTTCTTCTATGGTTATGGCTTTGTACGGCTACAAGGTGTCCTTTGAACAGGGAAACATGGGGTATGGAAGTGCCATTTCCGTTGCCATTTTTGTTGTCAGCCTTGTTGTCATAGGCGTAATCCGAGGCTTGATAAATTATATCATGAAAGATAAGGAGGCTTACTGATGACTCGTGAAGAACAGATGCAGCAGCGGGCTGGAAAAAATAACATTGCATTGAATAGTGCCATTGCCATTGTCGTTAATTTTTTACTGGCGGTGTTTTCCCTTTCCTGCATATATCCTCTTGTATGGATGTTTTATTCCTCGTTAAAGCTTAAGCGGCAGTTTAATGCAGATATTATCGGACTGCCTAAGGCACCTACTTTTGAAAACTACATAAAGGTTCTGACGAACAAGGATTATCACCTTGGCAGCTCCATGGTGAACAGTTGCCGTGTTACGATACTTTCACTCATTTTCATCGTCATGTTTGGGTTTATTGTGGGGTACATTCTTTCCAGAATCAAGTTCAAGCTGAACCGCCCTCTGTACCTTATTTTTTTGATGGGGCTTTTGATTCCTGTACATTCTCTGCTGGTTCCTATTTATGTTGTATTCAATGCAGTAAACATGACGAACAAATGGTATACGCTCATTGTTCCCTATGTAGCATTCGGACTTCCGATTTCCGTTTTCCTTGTAGAGGGATACGTTAAAACGATTCCTCAGGATTTGGAAGAAGCCGCCGCCATCGATGGCTGCTCTTTTGTTCGGACAATGTTTACTATTATCATGCCGCTCACTAAGCCGATACTTGTAACGATTGCAATTATCCAGACATTTTCTTGCTGGAATGAATTTTCTTTTGCTTTGGTTTTGTGCAGCAAAAAGGTTGCTTTGCAAACCGTTCCGCTTGCAATGACCAATTTTAAGGGGCAGTTTGCATCAGATTATCCAAAAATCATGGCTGGAATGCTGATAACCATGCTCCCTATTTTGATTTTGTACTTTACATTCAGCAAAAAGATTATTGAAGGCATGGTTGCAGGTGCCGTTAAGGGATAGTCTTGACAACCGCGGTGATTGCATTGCAAAGTCCGCGGTAATTGTGCTGCAATGTACTTGCGGTGGGTGTTGCCATTTCAAGGCTGTCATACAAAGAGGTTGCATAAGATGAATACAGTTAATCTTGCAGGAGCATGGATTCTTTCAAATAATTCAGGGAAGAATATAAATTCCGTTCCTATGTCTGTCCCAGGTGATACGATTTCCGCTTTGTTGAGTGCAGGAATAATCAAAGATCCGTATTATGAATTTAATGAACGCGATGTTCAGTGGATCGGAAAAGACAAGTGGTCTATTGAAAGGACTTTTGAATATTCCTTTCGTGAACACACGAAAGCTTATCTTCACATGGAAATGGTTGATACCGTTTTTACACTGTTCATAAATGGTAAACTGGCAGGTTCAGGCCACAATTTTTTTAGAATCTGGGATTTTGACATTACTCCTTTTGTTACGGATGGAACAAACGCAATCCGTTTGGAATTTGATTCCCCTGAAGCGTATGCACTTGAATGTGCAAAAAAAAGTGACTATCCAATTCCATGCAGTACCTATGATGTGTATTCTCCCCATCGGAATCTTGTCCGAAAAATTCAGTGCCATGCTGGATGGGATTGGGGACCATGCCTCATGGTCAGTGGCATTTACGGTGCGGTTTGCATAAAGACTGTTCGGCAGGGGTTCATAAAAAGTGTATCGGTACACACGGAACCTGCAAGAAAAGATGGTGCAGATGATATCTGGAACGTTTTTGTAACCGTTCATTACAAATCTGAAGATGCATGTAAAACGCACTTTCTGGTGGAACTGACAGGAAATGGAAAAAGCATTGCCTGTACCACGAGAAAAGATGTCATTGCCGGTAGCAATGATATAACGGTTTCTTTTGAAGTAAAGAATCCTGAGCTGTGGAAATCGGCAGATGAACTGAAGGAATGTGGCAAAATAGGTAACGATTTGTACACGTTGAAAGTGTCGTTGCTTTCTTCTGATCTAAAGACAGAAGAAGATATCGTTGCAAAACAGGTCGGTTTTAGAACCCTTTCGCTGACGGCAAAAAAAGATGATACGGGATGTGCCCTTTTCTATGAACTGAATGGCCGAGCTGTGTTTGCAAAAGGTTCAAACTGGATTCCTCTGGATGCACTTCCCTCCCGATGGACAAAAGAACGATATGAATATTTCCTTCAGTCTGCAGTAGATGCCAACATGAATAGTATGCGTGTTTGGGGTGGAGGCATGTATGAAACGGACGTATTCTATGATATATGCGACAGGCTTGGACTTATTGTTTGGCAGGATTGTACATTTGCCTGTTCCTTGTATCCTTCTGATCCAGATTTTCTGCATGATGTCGAGCGTGAACTTGAAGATAACGTGCTGAGATTGCAAAGCCATCCAAGCCTTGCCGTCTGGTGTGGAAACAATGAAAATTTAGGAGCTCTTACATGGTACGAAGAGAGCAGGGCAAACAGAGACCGATATCTTATTGATTATGATCGGTTGAACTACGGCACGGTAGAAAAAACTGTCAGGCACTGTGATCCGTACCGTTCATGGTGGCCAAGTTCTCCGTGTGGTGGTCCTGATGCATTCGGTGACAACTGGCACAAAGACAGCGAAGGTGACATGCATTTTTGGAGTGTATGGCACGGAAGGGAAGACATGGAAAAATACATGTCAATCAAGCCTCGGTTCGTCAGTGAATTCGGGTATGAAAGTTTTCCTTCCATGGAAGAGGTACTGACGTTTACAACAAAAGACCATACAAACCTTACGGATCCTGTCATGGAATATCATCAGCGTTCTCCTATTGGCAACAGCATCATTTTGGAAAATTTTACCCGCTATTTCCGTTTTCCACAGGGAACGGAAAACATGCTGTACTTGAGTCAAGTACAGCAGGCATTGGCCATAAAGACTGCTGTCCAGTACTGGAGAAGTTTGCGCCCCCACTGCATGGGCGCAACCTATTGGCAGTTGAATGATGTATGGCCAGTGACTTCTTGGTCTTCAATAGAATACTCTGGAAGATGGAAACTTTTGCATTATGCGGCAAAAAAATTCTTTTCACCTTTGGCTTTGTCCGTGTTCAAGAAAGATGGTGCTGCGTATGCATATGTCGTGAATGAAACGACAACCGTACAACATGTTTGTGTTACAATTTCTTTCATGAACTTTGCAGGCGCAAAGATAAAGGACGATGTGCTTATTCAAAAGGATGTTCCGAGTGATACGGCTTTCTGCGTATGGCAGCTGCTTTTGTCCGATATGTCAGTTCCTTTGGACACCATGTTTATATATGCACGCATGGACTGCGAATCCTATGCTACGGATGATACATTGTTTACTGCAACGTGGAAAAAATGCAATCTGGAAATGGCTCATGTTCAGTACGCAGTGGAAGAACGGGACGGAGTGCTTCATCTGTTGCTTTCTACAGATAAGCCTGCCTTTTATGTTTCAATTGAAACGCGAGGTTTAAGAGGACATCTGTCTCAGAATATGATGACGCTGTTGCCGGGAATGAAAACGGACATTACGTTTAAAACAAGTTCTTTTGGGCTGCAGGACGAAAAAAAAATTGTGACAGGCGAGGATTTTTTTCGTTCCATCAAAATTACATCCTTGAATGATGTTGCTTTCGTAAAGGAAATGGGCGAATAAGCAGAGGCTGAAGGAGTTTTTATGAAGTTTACAAATGGGTTTTGGCTTACACGAAAGGAGTATGAAGCAGAATATGCAAAGGAAATGTATGCTTGGACTGCATCAAAAGAAAGTCTGACGCTCTTTGCTCCTCATAAAGCAATACGTTCCCGTGGTGATACACTCAATTTGGGGCTAACGACAATAGATGTTACGGCACCAATGAAAAATGTCTTGAAAATCCGTCTTACGGGACATTGTGGTTCCGTAAAGAAAGGTCCTTTTTTTGACTTGGAATCGTTGCCTCCGTATGAAGGAGTGTGTGTGACGGCAACAGAAAAAGAAGCGTCCTTTACCGCAGGAGCTCTTTCTCTAAAAGTCCAAAAGGGATGCCCCTTTTTAGTTTTTTTGAAAGATGGTCTGCCTCTTACTCGAACAGGATCGAAGGGAATAGCCAGAATAAAACGGAAAGACGATGGCAGTGTGTTTACAGCAGTTTCCCTTATGCTTGATGTGGGAGAGCACGTATATGGACTTGGAGAACGATTTACTCCGTATGTAAAAAACGGTCAAGTTGTTGACTGTTGGAATGAAGATGGAGGAACGGCAAGTGAAATTTCCTATAAAAATATTCCGTTCTACATGACTGACCGCAACTACGGAGTGTTTGTAAATCATCCTGGAAAGGTCAGCTTTGAAGTAGCAAGTGAAAAAGTTGAAGACGTTCAGTTTTCCGTAAAGGATGAATCCCTTGAATTTTTCATTATTGCCGGTGAATCTCAAAAGGATGTCCTTTCGACATATACACTTTTGACTGGTCGTGCTCCTTTATTGCCGATGTGGAGTTTTGGACTATGGCTTACCACATCGTTTACGACAAACTACAATGAAGAAACGGTGACTTCGTTTGTGGACGGTATGGCTCAGCGAAACATTCCATTGAGGGTGTTCCACTTTGACTGTTTTTGGATGAAGGAATTTGAATGGTGCAATTTTACATGGGACAAGGACATGTTCCCAGATCCGAAAGGAATGCTCAAACGGTTGCATGACAAGGGACTTAAAATATGTGTATGGATAAATCCTTATATTGCCCAGAAATCGCCGCTGTTCAATGAGGCTGCGGAGCTTGGATATCTTGTAAAGAATATCGATGGAACTGTCTGGCAATGGGATATGTGGCAGGCTGGAATGGGGCTTGTTGATTTTACAAATGAAAAGGCTTGTCATTGGTATCAAAGCAAACTGAAGGCATTGATGGATATGGGGGTTGACTGCTTTAAAACTGATTTTGGAGAAAGAATTCCATCGGCAGAAGACGGGTTTGCCATTCAGTGGAAATCTAACCTTAATGATGAAAAGATGCACAATTACTATACCTATCTGTACAATAAATGTGTATTTGACTGCATAAAGGTTGAAAAAGGAGAAGGAGAGGCAATTCTTTTTGCCAGAAGTGCAACTGCAGGTTCTCAAAAGTTTCCTGTCCATTGGGGTGGCGACAGTACCAGTCAGTATGTTTCCATGGCAGAAAGCTTGAGGGCTGGATTATCTCTGATGGATTCGGGCTTTGCCTTCTGGAGTCATGACATTGGGGGCTTTGAAGATACTGGATCGGCCGATTTGTACAAGAGATGGTGTGCATTCGGTCTGTTTTCGACACACAGCCGCCTGCATGGTTCTTCCAGTTATCGTGTACCATGGGTGTATGATGAAGAATCATCTGATGTATTACGCTTTTTTGTGCAGACAAAATGCAAGCTGATGCCGTATATATATAGTTGTGCTGTTGAGGCTCACTATACTGGTATTCCTGTCATGCGACCGATGCATTTGGAATTTCCTGATGACATGAACTGTGCCGTTTTGGACAGGCAATATATGCTTGGTGACAGTATTCTTGTCGCACCTGTCTTTATGCCTTCTCATCAATGTGTCGATGGTACGGTACGAGCAAAAGCTTCCTGCTATTTGCCGAAAGGAGCTTGGACTCACTTGCTGTCAGGCAAAAAAGTCTCAGGGGAAACATGGTACACTGATGAGTATGATTATTACAGCTTGCCAGTCTTTGTAAGAGAAGGCTCTGTCATTCCATTTGGAACAATTGATGATAAACCTGACTACGATTATAAAAGCAACCTTGAATGGCATGTGTATCCGTCTGTTACCGGAAATCAGAAGGAGGGAAAACTTTTGGCAGCGGATGGAACTGTTGCTGCACGACTTTCCGTTTCTGTGCAAAAAGATGGCACCGTTCAGACAGCAGGAAACGAAACTGCTTCTGTTGTAATTGTTGGCTGAGTTTTCTTTCTGCTCATAAAAAAAGACCTGAGTTTTTTGAACTCAGGTCTTTAAAATCGGTTTTGTTTTATCTCTATTCTATTGTAAGCACGAATGTAGAGCCGCCGGTAACAGTAACTGCTTCTGGTAGTTCAATGTCCTCTTTTCCGAGATTGGCAAATCCAAACGGTGCGTCTGCTGTTCCTGATTCCCCTTCTGCTGCGGCCAATGTTCCTGTTCCGCTACCAGGTTTTGTTAATTCTTCTTTTTCGCGGACGGCAGGATTTGTATGTGTTCCTGTTCGCGGATCGAGATGAATCTTTTCTCCTGCATATACAGGCATTCCGCTTGAACCTCCTCCGACGTTGTACGTAGAGGTGAATACGGAAACTTTTTTGTCTGGAGCTATGAAATATTCTTCACGTTTTGCACTGGTGTTGAAAGAAGCTCGAGAGCCTCCTTCTGATGCGGCAACCAATCCTTCTGTTGTTTCAATTGTGCCGTCTGCATAAAGTGTAAACTCAGTTCCACGCACAGAAGCCGTTGATGCAGGGGAATGTGCCTTAAAGTCATTCAGCTTCTTGGAGCTAGAATTTACCTTAAATGTTGCTTTTCCTGTGTCAATGTATACAGACGTCTTTGTTACAGTTTTGCCAGAATCCTGAGAAACTTCTTTCTGAGCCAACTGTTCAAGGGAGAGCCGTGTTAGAGGTTGCAGAGTACATATTGAGCCTTCGATATTCAGCGTTGCATTGGAATTGAACCCTGTGGTAATGATTGTTCCTTCTTCAATCATATCTCCAATCTTTGCGTCTTTCCAGTTTTCTTCACCCTTATGTAAGGTCTGAACTTTGCCTGTAACAGCTGTTATTTTTGCCGTTAACCCTGCGTTTGCTGCAAAAGCAGAACATCCTGCTGCAATCATAAAGGCTGCTGCTGCAATTAGTTTTGAAATTTTTCTCATAAAGTTCCTCCGTTTAAGCTAGAATGCAAGGACAAGCTTTAAGGTTGCCCCACCATTGTCTCTTGTAGAATCATTGCTATAATAACGATACTCTGTCAATGAAAGAGAGAGATCATTCGTGCATTGCAGTTTTGCTGTAGCATACCACTGCCATCCGTCATGATCTATGTCATTTTCGGGGCACAGGAATACAACGTCTGCTCCCAATGCTGTATACAAGACAGGGATAGGTTTTAAGGCTATTGACGTTCCAATCTTTACGAGTCCCGAATACTCTGGTGCATCAAGTGCAAATGTTGCTGAAGAACTGGTGAATGCACGGAAATGGCTGAATGGACCATTTCCATCACCGGATGCATAGACTCCATTGAGTGAAATTACGCCGTTTTTATAGCCAGTATGGTAGGTAAATGTCATTTGCGATAAATTTCCAAGATGATTGAATTTCTCGGTAAACATTGTCGTTGCAATAGAATATGATACTTTCGGTGCAAGTGGTCCTGAAAAACTCAGCGTTGCATAGTAGCGGTTGTATTCTAAGGCCGTGTCGTAAGCTGGACCTTTTGCTCCAAAATAACTGGAAACTTCAAAGGCAACCGTCTGGTTCAGGAACAGGTATGGAAAAGACATTGAAAACGATGTTGTTACATACGGATCTGCCCATTCGTACAGGTGTTCATACCACTTGAGGTCTTCGTCTATCTTGCGGTAGTTGTCGCCGTCTTCATTCAGAATTTTGACATTTTGCTGGTTCAAGAGACCTGTGTAGCCTCCATACAGACCGAGTTTGACTTTTGGGGAATCAAACTTGAGGAGTATACCATCATTTTTTTGTGAAAAAACAACATTTGTAA